>CAVYHW010000017.1:0-16462 GCA_963768215.1 uncultured Gammaproteobacteria bacterium | reverse complement strand
TCACCTGTTAACGTCTCTTCACTGATGTTCTCTGAAACAGTGACATCCTCAGAAGCACCGTCATCAGAAACAATGGCATCTTCAGGGCTAGCTGTCCCTGTATCATCTACCGTATCCTGTGTTTCAAACTCCCCGGCATAATCAATACTTTCAGGTTTATCATCTCCACTACCTTTGGCTATATCAGCTGAATCAGGTAAAACTTCAGAGCCGTCTGCGACTGCATCTGCTAATGCCATCAACTGAGCAATATTATCAATAGGTTCACGATTACCTTTTATCTGCTCAATTAACTGTGGTAATACTGCTAATGCTTCATCAAGGGACTGATATAAGGCATCACTGAGATGTATTTTGTGATCAATAAATCGATTAAGCATGTTTTCAAATCTCCATGAAAACACACCAATCATCTCAGCGCCAATTAACCGGCCACTGCCTTTTAATGTATGAAATCCACGACGTAACGCTGCTAAAGCTTCCTTGTTATTCGGATCGGTTTTCCATTGCGGTAATTGTTCATATAATTCGGTTAGTACTTCAGTCGCTTCTTCGATGAAAATTTCTACAATTTCTTCATCAGCATCATCTGCGAGTATGGCGTATAGCTCTGCCTCCCCTGGTTCTACTTTATTTGACTCTGCTTGCTTTTGCTTAACTTCTTCTGCTTTAATATCTTCCTGTTTAACGACTTCGGACCTGACAACGTCAGGTTTAACTACTGACAGTTCGATTACTTCTGCATTTGTATCTTCACTATCATCTATTTCACTAACAGCCTGGTTTTCAACTGATAGATTCTGCTCTGTATCCTCATAAGATCGTGTTATATTTTCTAACTTACTGGCAGCTTTATCACCAGTGTTCAAACCCTGCTCTACACCTGGTCGGCCCTCCGATAATGATTCGATAAAATATTCGATTGAAGTAAAAACATCAGCAATAGTGTCCTGTTCTTCCGGCGTTGCATTGTGATTGTTATTCAATAATGCAACACGCACAAAATTCTGTAATTTTTTAATTTGTGCTTCCACGCGCCCCATTGGGATCATCGTTGTTACACCGCGCACTTCTTCCAGACGATTTAAAATAATATCAAGCTGCTCTTTGCCTCCACTTCCTGACACATAAGACAAAATAGCCGCTTTCGCTTCGCTAAAGTTTTTCAGTGCTTCAGATACGATAGCAAATACTACCTGGCGATATTCAGCTGCCGGTACTTTCTGGTCTTCAGTATTTGAATTCAGATCGGTAAGTCCCAAACGTTCCGCAATATAATCCTTAAGCTCAGACTCCGCCCTTAATATTTCAGATGCAATACCTAATACGACCTGCTCCTCAACCTCGAGATCACCGTTAATAATACTTTGCAGAACTTTGCTCTGCTGCATTAGTGACTTGCGGGCAGCAGGCAGACCTAACATACCGTAGGTATCAGAAATTTTTCCTAATTGAGCCACAACAGGAACAAGTTGTTCCATGTTTTTCTCATTGCTGTGCATAAACAGCTCAAGTGCATCCTTGACATGGTCCATGGCTTCCGTAATGCCATTTGACACTGTATCAAACAGGTCAGCATTTAAACCACCGACTGCAGCATTTGACTCTTGTGCTTCCTTGGGCATTAAATCGCCGAGATGGTATGCTTCTTTGACCGCAGATATTGATTTGCTGTCTACCGTAGAAAGGCCAACATAAAACAGAGTGTTCGCAACCAGGTCTTTTGAATAGCGGACTGAGAATTCATTTTCTCCATGTTCAAGTATTAATTTCAACTGCCTGTCAACAGCACCCAAAAGCATTTTAATACTTGAATTTTTTTCTATACCTTTGCTTAACAGCCCATCAGCAAGTGCACCTGTAACCATCCACAGGCGACGCACTTCATCATTACTGGAAACTTTTTCTAGTGAATTTAATACTGCCCTGATACGCTTCAGCCCAACACTTTCTTTTTTATTGCGAATATAATCAAGCAAACCTAACTGGTAATGTGTACGTAAACGCTTTACTTCATCCTGAAGTTTTCCAGGTTTGATAGCGTCCGCATTATAATCATCAGAAATCAGTTCCGCATTTTCAATATCAGGAGAAAACAGGGCCCCTTCCGTTAACAAACTTTCTTTACGTACCGCACGTAAATCATTCATTAAGGACATGAGTGCAATAGGTGAATCTATTCGACCAGCTTGAATACTTTCAAGATAATCCGGTAACTGCAACATAGCGCGAATTAATACATCATAAGTATCATGAGTGCCTTCAACTTTGCCCGCTAATAACGCCTCTGTTGTACGTTGCATCTCCTCAGCCAGCATTGAGGCGCCATACACTTCTACCATTTGCAATGTGCCGCAAATCAACTGCAAATAATCAATACAGTTTTCTAAATATTCATCTTTTTCAGTTTCAATATATTCACTCAGGCTTGACTGCGCATCAGACAAAACTTCGTCCAGCTGAGCCTTAACCCAGCTAAGTGAATTGTATTCAACAGTTCTTTCAGGATTCATAATCCGCTTCCTACGCTAGATTAAACTTATGCCTGATTCTGCAAGATGACAGTTTCAACATCGTCCTTATCATTAGTACCCACATCGTCATTAGAAGATGTAGACGGCAGTTTAAAGCCGGATACCGAATGTCCGAGTTCACTAGAAAGCTCATTCAAGGCAGTCAACGAGGTGGATGTCTCTTCAGTACCTTCAGAAGTTTGTAGTGTAATTTCCTGAATTACATTCATGGTATCTGATACAGATAACGCCACCTTCGACTGCTGCTTGGTGGATACAGAAATGCCTTTAATCAGATTAGATAACTCATCAGATACAGACTCAATTTCTTTCAATGCGATGCCCGCATCTTCTGCCATAGCGGCGCCATTTACTACTCCAGAGGTACTAATTTCCATGGATTTGACTGCCTCATTTGTATCAGCCTGAATAGTATTTACCAGACCTTCAATCTGCTTGGTAGCATTACCAGCTCGTTCTGCCAGACGTTGCACCTCATCAGCTACCACAGCGAAACCGCGACCCGCATCACCCGCAGTTGACGCCTGAATGGCTGCATTCAACGCCAGAATATTGGTCTGGTCAGCAATTTCAGTAATCAACCCCACAATATCGCCAATCTCCTGTGAAGACTCACCTAATCGTTTTATACGTTTCGATGTTTCCTGAATTGTTTCACGAATGTTTTCCATTGAACCAATGGTCTTACGTACCACCTCTGCACCTTTTTGCGCGATTTCCACTGACTGCTGTGCAACACGTGCAGAGTTGTCCGCATCTTCAGATACTGACAACATAGATGCCGCCATATCTGTCACAGTGGCGCTAGCTGAAGAAATTTCCCGCGCCTGTTTATTTGATGCTGCGGCTAACTCGGTCGCTGTATACCGCGTTTTTTCTGTGGATTCGGACACTTCCGACGCTGTGTTATTAATCGTTGTTACCAGTGAGCGCAACGCGTCAATGGTAAAGTTCACCGAGTCAGCAATCGCGCCGGTAATATCTTCTGTTACCGTTGCATGCACGGTCAGGTCACCATCGGCAAGATTGGCCATTTCATCCAGCAAGCGAAGAATCGCACGCTGATTACGTCGGTTATTTTCTAACGCTTTTTCCTCGCGTTTTCTTGCATCCTTAAGCAGCATAATACCGCCGATAATAATAAGCAGCACAGCGCCTCCACCAAAACCAACACCAACCCATTGAATTGAATCAAGTCGTTCACCCTGTACAATAATTTTTTCCTGGAACTCTTCAAGTGACTTCAGTAACCGTTGTGAATCAGCACCCACCAGACCTGCTGCATTTTTTACTTCAAACAACTCAGGTGAGAGCTCAAGAATACCCGCAATATTGTCACTTACCGCGCTGATCAACATTGCTACTTCACGTAATTTTCCGACTGCTTCTTTATCAGTAACCTGTTCAATACGCAGATCTTTAGAACCATTTAACAGGCCTTCAAGAACTCGACCAAACAAAGCTGCATCCCGACCAAACCTGTCCGCTGCTGCAGCGGCTGTTTCACCACCAGCAAGCACCTGGTCCAAATTATTTTTAATGCGCTGTGACAACATCATCTGGCGTGTTGCCATATAGATCTGGCGTGAAGATCCTTTTTTCTGTACCAGCACACCAACCACTTCATCAGAATAAGTCAACATTTGAGGAATAAAGCTGTCAATCACCTCGTACAACTCTTTTACTTCAGTAATAGACTGACGGCCATTTAAAATGACTTCAATGTTATTTCTGTAATTTCGCCAGTGCGATTCAACGTCATCAAGATCGGGTAATAATTCCAGGGGCAGTTTTGCTGTAACAGCATCACCAGAGCGATAAGTATTTAAAATAGAATCAAATTTAACTCGTGTGTTTAATAAACGGTCAAAGGCCACTTCATTACCTGATGACGCACCTAAGGAGAGACTTTCTATCTGTTGTGATAATAAAAGCTGGTCTGCGGACAGCTCCACATGACGTTGTAAGATGGCCCGTTTATCAGCCACATAAACCAGACTGGTTAACATAAGAATAATTAATACTGACAACAAACCGATTATGACCAGTTGTTTACTAATTGCACTACTTTTTTGTTCTGCACTCATAAGGACATCCCCTCTCACCCTGAACCGTCGCTTCTATTATTGACGTAATCAGTAATCTCTCTGAATTATCTTGTTAAATATCTAGTTATATATTTTCAACAATCACAACGACGCTTGCGCAAAGCGCTTGTCATCTATCATTCTATTAAAATCAAACACAGGCCAGTGCTCATCATCCTGCTTGTAAACTCGCTCTATATATGGAGATATATTTTCATGTACTTCAGGAGCATCAGCCGCAACATCAGTATCTCTAAAATGTCGCATACCATATATTTCTTCTACAATAAGGCCTGTATTAAAGCCCTTGTAATCGATAACAACAACCCTTCCTTTATATCGATGTTTAATGTCATTACCTAATAAAAAACCTTTCATGTCCATAATCGGTAATAAACTACCACGCACATTGGCGATGCCAACGACCCATGATTTAACGCCAGGGACCGCAGTAACCTCTGGCAAGTCAAGGATTTCTTTCACATCCGACATTGATGAAATTAACTTTGAATTACCAACTCTAAATCCAATACCGACCCACTCATCTTCAAGCTGATCTAACGCAAGAAGATCAACCGAATCTTTAACTTTACGCCTTTCAAGGTCCAGCAATACATCAAATGGGTCACTCAGATTCATTTTCTTTCACTTAATCTTGTTTTACAACTGCACATAAACTTGATCAATCCTCAATTTTCTTCAGGCTGATAAAACCATATTCACATGCTCGATTAGCGCCTTTTCCTGCACCGGTTTAACAATGTAATCTTTAGCGCCCTGACGCATGGCCCACACTTTATCTGTTTCCTGGTCTTTAGTTGTAACCATAATGACTGGTATTGATGCCGTTGCATCATTTTTTGATATTTGCCGTGTCGCCTGGAAACCATTCATACCCGGCATCACAACATCCATCAAAATTAAATCTGGCATTTCTGTTTTTGCTATTTCAATACCATCTTCACCAGAATTTGCAACCACCACCACATGGCCATTTTTAGTCAACATGGTTGTTAGCACATGTACCTCTGTAGGTGAATCATCAACTATCATTACTTTTGCCATTATCACTCACCACTATGTTATTACTTTTAATTACACTCGGGATTTTAATTAATAATTTGATTTGCAATTATCTTGCAGGGCCGTATTCTTTTATGGCCCCTAATAAATCTTCTCTGGTAAATGGTTTTGTTAGATATTCAGTAGAACCAACTATACGTCCACGAGCGCGGTCAAAAATGCTGTCCTTGCTTGATAACATGATGACCGGTGTATCTTTAAATGTTTTATTATTCTTTATTAAGGCACATGTCTGATAACCATCCAGTCTTGGCATCATAATATCAACGAAAATTATATCTGGTTCATTTTCAGAAATTTTTGATAGCGCTTCAAAACCATCAACAGCTGTCACCACATCGCAACCTTCTTTTTTAAGAAGATTCTCTGCTGTGCGTCTGATAGTTTTACTATCATCAATGACCATAACCTTAAGGTCACTCATTACAAAATCTCTTTATTCATGGCTTTACCAGTAACAGATTTACAATTTAATACAATCCAAAAAAACACCATATTGATGAACTTAATGTAGACCACATTTTATGTATTGCCAATAATTAATAAAAACCGAAACAATATTGGCAAAGATTTTGCTTTACCAGAAATTATTCATAGCATCAACATAAAAACACTGTCAAATTACTGTTAAACTTAAGCTAAATAATATCTTACAACCTTCAACAGGGGTATTCATGAACATCAAATTAGGCATCATCATGGACCCACTTCCATCCATCAATATAAAAAAAGACAGCAGTTTTGCCATGATGCTGGCAGCACAAAAATCTGGCTGGGAAATTCACAGCATATATCAGGCTGACCTCTATACAGAAAACAATAAACCGAAAGCGCACAGCAGAATTACCCGTGTTAATGACAACCCAGATCACTGGTTTGACTTCAGCTCAGAGCAGGACATTGATTTAAGCTCACTGGATGTTATCCTGATGCGCAAGGACCCGCCTTTTGATATCGAATACATTACCAGCACCTATATACTGGAGCTGGCAGAACAAAACGGATCACTCATTGTTAACAGGCCCGCTAGCCTGCGCGACAATAATGAAAAAATGTTCATCTCTCAATTTCCCCAATGCTGCACACCATTCATGGTCAGCCGGGACAAAAAACGTTTACGTGATTTTGTAAATGAAAGGTTTCAGATCGAACAACAGGATGTTATCTTAAAACCGCTGGACGGCATGGGCGGTACATCTATTTATCGGATCAATCCCCATGACCCCAATCTTTCAGTAATACTTGAAACCTTATCAGAAAACGGATCTCGCACGGTAATGGCGCAGCAGTTCATTCCTGAAATCATCCATGGCGATAAGCGCATTCTATTAATTGACGGTCAGGCAGTACCCTATGCCCTGGCGCGTATCCCTGCCTCGGGTGAAACACGCGGCAATCTAGCTGCCGGCGGCACAGGTGTTGGTGTTGAACTTACACAACGCGACCACTGGATATGCCAGCAGGTTGGCCCGGTATTAAAACAACAGGGAATACTATTTGCGGGTATTGATATTATTGGTGATTATTTAACTGAAATTAATATTACCAGCCCTACCTGCATACGTGAACTTGATCATATATATTCACTGGACATTGCGGGTGATTTAATGCGATGTATAGAACAGTATTTAAGTTGATACATAAGTGTCCGTCCCTGACACTATTTATCGCAGCAGCTTTTCTTTGCGCCTGTGAACAACCAGCTAAACAATACAGCTACAGCATCTTTACCTTTGGTACGTTAATAGATATCACGCTGTACGACGTTAACAGGCAACAGGCAGAAGATGCTTTTGCACAGCTGCAACAGGACTTTGACCAGTACCATCAAAACTGGTCACCATGGACAAATGGTGATCTGGCCCAGCTTAATAAAAAACTCCATGACAACGCGGACAATAAGACAGCCATAAAAGTCCCGGAACATCTCATTCCAGTCATCAAAAAATCCATAGCGTTAAGTAAACAAAGTGATCATTATTTTAATCCTGCCATTGGCAACTTAATTAACCTCTGGCAGTTTCATAAATATCAGGATGAAAACATTCATCCGCCAGAACATCACAAAATTCAGGATTTAACTGAAAAAAACCCGCAAATGAGCGACTTATCTTTCAATGAGAAAAACCTGTTAACAAACAATAATTCAGCCCTGTCACTGAATTTTGGCGCCTTTGCAAAAGGTTATGCCATTGAACTTGAAATCAAACGATTGCAAAAACTCAATATACAAAATGCCATTATTAATGCCGGGGGTGATTTAAGTGTTATTGGGCAACATGGGAAGCGTGCATGGAATATAGGTATTCGCCATCCGCGTAATGACAGCATACTGGCAAGTGTCGAAGTGAAAAAGAATGAAAGTGTTTTTACCTCTGGCGATTACGAAAGATTTTATTTTTATCAGACGAAACGTTTCCATCACATTCTTGACCCAAAAACAGGTTACCCAACAAAAGATGCCCAATCAGTTACCGTTTTACATCAGGACGCCGGCCTTGCCGACGCCGCTGCCACAGCAATATTTGTTGCCGGCAGTAAAAACTGGCGGCGCATAGCCAAAAATATGGGGATAGACCATGTCATGCTTATTGATGCCTCTGGTAATATTCAGCTGACACCAGCCATGGAAAAACGAATTAAATTTCTAAATAAATCACCAACTTCGCGCATTATTATTAGCAAAGAACTATAATAATTTTTATACTACCTGAGTATTGTTTAACCAATATTGAGGTAAATAAATAAGCTGATAAAATAATAAAACAGGCAGAAATACCTGACCAGCTTACGTCATTACCCAGAACATTATGAATAAACGCAGAACTATAAAACCGACAATCACCGATCATGACCGTTTTGGCATGACTTTTTTTCTTGCTACCATTTTTCATGGCATGGTTATTTTAGGGGTGACATTCAGTGTCTCACCGCCAGCTGACAGCAAAACATCCCCGGCCCTCGATATTATCCTGGTACAGACCAAATCGCCCTCTGATAGCGAAGACGCCGATTACCTGGCGCAGGTTTCACAACAGGGCGGCGGCAATGCACAAGAAAGACCGAAAGAACTGTTCAGTGCACCTACCCTGTCAGATAAGCCCGGCATAGCCGCACAGACCAGCGTGAGTCAGATACAGAAACAAAAACATAATGAACAGCTGGCTTTTGTCACTCAAAAACACGCAGATTACGCCATTGATACTGAAAAAAATCCCGTAAAGACAGATGACAACATTACTATAAACAACACCGAAACCAGCCGAAATGAACAGACAGCACGGCTTGCAGCAGAAATCAGCAGTATTATTGAAGAACAGGCAAGTATTAATCGGACCAAATATTTAAATTCGAGCACCAAAGAATTTACCCCGGCAAAATATATGCGCGAATGGATAAACCGCGTAGAGCGTATTGGCAACCTCAACTACCCTGACCAGGCGCGAAGAAAAAAGTTGAGCGGCACATTAATTCTTGACGTTGTTATCAATGCGGACGGAAAACTGGTCAAAACTGATTTACGCCAGTCTTCCGGTCACCAGCTCCTTGATGATGCCGCAAAACGTATTGTTAAATTAGCGGCGCCTTTTTCAGCCTTCGATAACAAACTTCGCAAAGAAGCTGATGTCATACATATTACTCGTAGCTGGGAGTTTTTAAATAACAGCAGTATTCGTACTCGTTAGAAACTACTGACACTTATGGCAGATACCATGCAGTCTGATGTAACAGCAACCGGTGACAACCTGACCGGACAATTTCTTATTGCCATGCCGTCATTAGATGATGGATTCTTTAATCATACCGTCACCTATATCTGCGAACATAATGAAACCGGTAGTTTCGGTATTATTATTAACCAGGAAACGGGGATTACCTTAAAGCAAATAGCCCAAGAAATGAAAATTGAAACCGAGAACACTTACAATAAAGACCAGTCTGTTTTTATTGGTGGCCCAGTAGATCAGGGTCGTGGCTTTATTCTTCATCGCCCTACAGGTGAATGGCAGTCCAGTCTTAAAGTCAAAAACGACGTTGCCTTAACAACATCAAAAGATATCCTGCAGGCCATAATAAATAATAAAGGTCCTGAGGACTGTATTGTGGCCCTGGGTTATGCTGGCTGGGCCGCCGGACAACTGGATAATGAAATGGCCAATAATACCTGGTTAAACTGCCCGGCAGATGAACAAATCATCTTTAAAACACCCACTGAAGAGCGCTGGAAAGCGGCGGCAAACCTGATCGGCGTTGATTTATCATTACTCAGTAATGATGCCGGTCATGCCTGAAATTTATAAATTCAAAGCAATTTCTCCACAGATGAACGCAGATAAACACAGATGTGTAATACACAAATATTATTAATCTGTGTTTATCTGCGTTCATCTGTGGAATAAATGTTTATATTTTTATATTGTTGAACCTATGAAAATTATCAGCGTATTAGGCTTCGACTATGGCAAAAAACGTATTGGTATTGCCACCGGTCAAACTATCACGAATACGGCCACACCATGTAAAACCCTGATTCAGGTTGATGGCAACCCCGACTGGCCTGCTATCGAAGCTGAAATCAAACAATGGAAGCCACAGGCATTAATCGTAGGTATGCCCTATCACACTGACGGCAGTGAAAACAAAATGACAGCTGCGGCCCGGCAATTTTGTTACGAGCTGGAAAAACGCTTTAAACTGCCGATCATTGAAATAAATGAGGCCTTAAGCTCACAGCAGGCCGAAGAAATCCTTAAACAAAATATAAAAATAAATAAGCACAACAAACACGAGATTGATAGAATGGCGGCATCAATTATTGTGCAACGCTGGCTGAATCAGCAAACTTAACTGGCCACATGACAAACTGTTCTGCAAACAACTACGGGGTTTTATGCAACAACTAGCCACACCAGATGAACTTCTGGCACAAATGGCAAAACAGATACAAAAATTGCTTGATAACAAAGCAATTGATAATCCATTGATGGTAGGCATTCAAACCGGTGGTGTCTGGGTGGCCAGCAAACTCTATCAACAACTTAATCTTACCAGCCCCGTCTTTTCTGAACCGCTGTCAACACTCGATATCAGTTTCTACCGCGATGATTTTTCACGCATCGGTATGAATCCAAAAGTTAAACCATCAAAACTACCGCCTGATGTTGAAGACCGCCATATCATTCTGGTCGACGATGTATTACATACCGGTCGCACAATAAGGGCAGCAATGAATGAACTATTCGATTACGGTCGCCCTGCCAGTATTACGCTGGTGTGCTTAATCGACCGCAGCGGTCGTGAGTTACCTTTACAGGCAGACATCATAGGCGAACATATTGCACTAAAAGAAGGTGAACACATTAAGCTTACCGGCCCCGAACCACTGGCATTCGAATTACAACAGAACGCAACAAAGAAAGTGTCCCGGGACATTTCTGGTGACTAAGTATTTATAATGGTAAACAAGGCAACAAAACCAACTGACACTTTAATAGGACATGATGCCTGGAACATTCAATTAGATAAAAATGGACATTTAAAACACTTCCTCACCACCGAAGGACTGGGTACAGAAATACTGACCCAGATCCTCGATACCGCTGAAAGCTTTGCCGACATCAATGAGAAAAGGGTCAAAAAAGTTCCACTGCTTCGCGGTAAAACCATTGTAAATTTATTCTTTGAAGCCAGCACTAGAACACGGACCACTTTTGAGTTAGCAGCAAAACGCTTATCTGCCGATGTGCTCAATATCAATATAAGCACTTCTGCTACTTCCAAAGGCGAAACACTACTCGATACCCTGCAAAACATTCAGGCAATGCACTGCGACATGTTTGTCGTACGTCATAATAATTCCGGTGCGGCGCATTACATTGCAAATTGTGTCGCACCAAACATAAGTGTGATTAATGCAGGTGACGGCAGACACGCGCATCCAACACAGGCAATGCTGGACGTGTTTACCATCCGTCGCCACAAAAGCGCAAACTTCGGCAATCTTCGTGTTGCTATTGTTGGCGATATTTTACATTCTCGTGTTGCCCGCTCACAAATTCACGCACTCAACACCTTAAACACGGGCGATGTACGTGTTATTGCCCCCAAAACACTATTGCCTGTTGATATTGAAAGCATGGGAGTTAATGTTTTTCATGATCTGGAAGCAGGTATTAAAGATGCTGATGTGGTCATCATGCTGCGCCTGCAAAAAGAACGCATGCAAGGTGCTCTGCTGCCCAGTGAGCAGGAATATTTTCAACTCTATGGTTTGACTGAAGAGCGTTTACAGGCCGCAAAAAGTGATGCCATTGTTATGCACCCAGGCCCTATTAATCGCGGTGTTGAAATTGACTCCAATGTGGCCGATGGTCCACGCTCGGTAATACTCGATCAGGTAACTTACGGTATATCGGTACGCATGGCCGTGATGACCATGACCCTGGGCAGGGAACCCGAAATAGAAGAAGCCACACAACCGGAGCGTCAGTAAATGAGCGACCTCCTGATAAGAAACGGGCAACTGATTGATCCGGCAAACAATATAAACCAGCCTGCCGACATACATATAATAAATGGAAAAATCGCAGCCATTGAATCAGCCAATAGTATCAGTGCAGGCGATAACTGCCAGACCATAGAGGCATGCAATTTAACTGTGGTCCCTGGGCTGGTCGATTGCTGCGCCCGTTTGCGAGAACCCGGGCTGGAACACAAAGCCACCATCTATAGTGAAACAATTGCAGCAACCAACGCGGGTATTACCACATTGTGCTGCCCGCCAGATACTGACCCGGTAATCGACGAACCCGCTGTTGTAGAATTAATCAACCAGAAAACTGTTTACGCATCCCACAGCAATGTTGTTACGCTTGGCGCATTAACCGCTGGTTTACATGGCAAACAGTTAAGTGAAATATATGCCTTAAAACTGGCCGGCTGTGTCGGCTTAAGTAATTGCCGCAACCCCATTGAAAACTCGTTAATACTAAAACGCACCTTCGCCTACGCCGCAACCTTTGATATGCGTGTATTCATTGAACCCGATGACCACTGGTTAAGTATGGACGGTTGCGCCCACGATGGAAAAATTGCAACACGACTGGGTTTAAAAGGCATACCCACATCCGCAGAAACCATCGCTATAACACGCGCGCTGGAACTGGTGGCCGAAACTGGTGTAAGCGCACACTTCGGGCGACTATCCAGCGCGCAAGGTGCTGAAATAATAATGCGTGCGAAAAATGAACAACTACCGGTCACTGCCGATGTTAGCGCGCACCAGTTGCACCTGACAGAACACGACATCAGCAGTTTCAACAGCGCCTGTCATGTCATTCCTCCGCTACGCACACAGCGTGACCAGGAGGCATTACAAAATGCCGTTGCAAATGGCGCCATCGACGCTATATGCTCAGATCACCAACCCCATGATGTTGATGCCAAGAAAGCGCCATTTGCCAGCACTGAAGCCGGCATTTCATCACTGGAAACTTTTTTACCATTATGTTTACGTCTCTCACAGCAAACCTCATTAAAGCTGGATGAGATAATTAATAAAATCACATTTTCACCGGCAAATATACTGGGCATTAATGCCGGAACATTATCTATCGGCGCAAATGCTGATATCTGCATATTTGATAACAGCAAAGACTGGCAGCTAACTACTGAATCAATAAACAGTAACGGTAAAAACACTCCGTTTCTCGGCTGGAATTTTCAGGGGAAAGTAAAACACACCATTGTAAACGGTGACTTATTGTTTAGCGATCTTGATGAATGTCTCTAAGGAATCTCTGATTAAATAAACAACGTGGAACTATTATTCCAGTTCGGCTGAACTGTCTGGAAACTCTAAAGTCTGGTTCTTATTTTCATCTTTCGGTGCTTGTGTTACACCGCCGCCAAAATTAATTTTCCATTCAAGTTCACTGCTGGAATCTGCATTAGCTAATGCAGATTTTAAATTAATCTTGCCTGCCTGATACAGTTCCAGCAAAGACTGATCAAATGTTTGCATGCCCGTGTCACTGCCTTTTTCCATAATATCTTTAATTTCATGGAAGTTTCCATCACGAATCAACTTGCTAATGTAAGGTGTATTCACCAGGACTTCAATGGCTACGACGCGGCTGCCATCCTCCGATTTAATAAGCCTTTGCGCCAGAATACCGTTTAAGTTCAATGATAGGTCCATTAACGCCTGATTATGAACATCAGAAGGGAAAAAATTTAACAGGCGATCCAGTGTTTGATAAGCATTGGTTGCATGCAATGTGGTCAGACACAAATGCCCGGTATCGGCAAAACGTAATGCTGCTGCCATGGTTTCCCTGTCTCGCGACTCGCCTATCATAATAACATCAGGCGCTTCACGCATTGCCTCACGCAGGGCATTATCAAATGACAATGTATCAAGGCCCACTTCACGTTGGCTTACGATGCATTTTTTATGGCGGAACATGTATTCAATGGGATCTTCAATTGTAAGAATATGACCATTTTCAGTCATATTCCGGTAATCAAGCATCGATGCAAGAGAGGTTGACTTGCCCATACCATTGGCGCCGACCACAAGAACCAGTCCTTTTTTTCGCATGATCATGGTTTTATACACTTCCGGCAAACCGAGTTCTTCAATGCCAGGTACATCTGCTTTTATGTAGCGAATGACCATAGAAACTTCACCACGTTGCATATATATATTTATGCGAAATCTTCCCAGGCCAGTGTATGAAACACCCAGGTTTAATTCAAGGTTCCTTTCAAAGTCTTTAATTTGCGCTGGTGATAACAGGTCATATGCAAGTTTTTTCGTCATGCCAGGGTTAAGCATGCTTTTTCCAACAGGACGCATTTCACCTTCAATGCGGACGCTTACAGGCGCGCCCGTTGTGAAATACATATCTGAAGCCTGCTGCTCAGACATTAACTGTAAATACGGTTGCAAATTCATCTATTCATCTCTTTATCAATTCTCTCTATATTTCAAGACCCTAATATTCTGCCTACGTTTATTCTGACTAAATCACCAGCGCTGAGCTGATTCGTCCTCCTGGTCTTCCATCGAAATATTGTCCAGCCCTTCCATTAAATCTAGATCATGTGAGTCCTTGCCCTCTAGTTTAATTCTCAAGCGTATATCATTTACAGAATCCGCATACCTTAAGGTATCTTCATATCTAATCTGACCATTCTCATATAAATTAAATAATGACTGATCAAATGTATGCATACCCATCTCATTAGATTTTGCAATTAATTCTTTCATTTCATAGACATTCCCTTTAAAAATCAAGTCTGCCATTAACGGTGAATTAATCATTATTTCTGTGGCTGCTATACGACCATCACCTGATATCATCGGTATCAGGCGTTGTGAAACCAGGCCTTTCAAGTTCAGAGATAAATCCATTAGCAACTGTTGCCGACGATCTTCGGGGAAAAAGTTAATAATACGATCTAAAGCCTGATTGGTACTGTTCGCATGCAATGTTGATAAACATAAGTGGCCGGTTTCAGCAAAAGCAATGGCATACTCCATTGTTTCCCGGTCACGAATTTCACCAATCAGGATGACATCAGGCGCCTGACGTAAAGTGTTTTTCAGCGCAATCTCGTAATTGTCCGTATCAACACCGACTTCTCGTTGTGTCATAATACAGTTTCCATGATCATGAACAAACTCAATTGGATCCTCAATTGTAATAATATGGCCATGACTGTTCTGATTACGATACCCAACCATGGCTGCCAGCGATGTCGATTTACCCGAACCTGTGGCACCAACAAATATCACCAGGCCACGCTTGGTCATTGCAATATCTTTTAATATCGGCGGTAAGTTTAAATCTTCAAATAACGGGATTTCAGAACGAATAACACGTAATACCACGCCAACAGAACCACGTTGGGTAAACGCATTAACACGAAATCGTGAAAGACCAGGCAAACTGATGGCGAAGTTACATTCCTGTGTTTCTTCAAACTCAGCACGTTGCTTGTCATTCATAATCGAAGCGACCAGCACCTGTGTATGCTGAGCACTTAACAACTGAGTGGACAATGGTTTCATTTCACCATCTACTTTTATCGATGGTGCAGCCCCTGCAGTAATAAACAGGTCAGAGCCATTCTTCTGCACCAAAGTACGCAAAAGGTCATGTATATATTTTATCGCTTTTTCGCGATCCATCTAGATCACCTCACTGCATAAATTGTTAATAAATAAACTCATAAATTATATAGTCATCACGTAATTCAACATGAATCGTTCATTACTTATGAAGCATCTCAAAAAAGATCTTTATTGGTCGCTTTTTTGCGGACATCGGCTTTGGATACCAGGCCACGGTTTAGCAATTCCTGTAAATTCTGGTCCAGTGTCTGCATACCAACCGACTGGCCTGTTTGTATAGCAGAAAACATCTGTGCAATTTTATTTTCACGAATCAGGTTTTTAATGGCAGAGGTAGCAATCATAATTTCATGCGCAGCTATGCGGCCGCCACCTTTCTTTTTCAGTAGAGTTTGAGAAATAACAGCGCGCAACGATTCTGACAACATTGCCCTGACCATCTCTTTTTCTGCAGCAGGAAAAACATCAACAATACGGTCAACCGTTTTTGCCGCCGAACTGGTATGCAGGGTGCCGAACACAAGGTGACCAGTTTCTGCTGCAGACAGTGCAAGTCGAATAGTTTCAAGGTCACGCATCTCACCGACCAGAATCACGTCCGGGTCTTCCCGCAGTGC
>CAVYHW010000016.1:0-13178 GCA_963768215.1 uncultured Gammaproteobacteria bacterium | reverse complement strand
TAACATTATTTATATCATCTTCATTATCACGAATAGCAGCATCAACGGTGAAGATATTGATTAAGCCGCCATTGGGTAATTCGCGAATTTCGGATTTGTTTTTATGGCGCATCCATACCTGGTAGTCATTAAAGTCATGCGCCGGAGTAATTTTTACGCAGCCGGTGCCAAATTCCGGGTCAACATGTTCATCAGCAATAACGGGTATTTTGCGACCGGTAAGCGGCAGTTCGAGAAATTCACCTAGCAGGTATGAATAACGCTCATCAGTTGGGTGAACGGCAACGGCGCAATCGCCCAGCATGGTTTCAGGTCGGGTGGTGGCAACAACGACAGAACCCGCACCATTACTGCGAGGGTAACGTATGTGCCACATGTGTCCTGATTCTTCTTTGGATAATACTTCCAGGTCGGAAACGGCCGTGTGTAAAACAGGGTCCCAGTTCACCAGGCGTTTACCACGATAAATCAGTCCTTCTTCATAGAGTCGTACAAAAACTTCAGTGACCGCAGTGGACAGGCCTTCATCCATGGTAAAACGTTCACGTGACCAGTCGAGGGATGCGCCCATACGGCGTAGTTGTTTGGTAATGGTATTGCCGGAGTGTTCTTTCCATTCCCAGATTTTTTCGGTGAATTTTTCACGCCCGTAATCGTGACGAGTTTTACCTTCGGCATTAATCAGGCGTTCAACCACCATCTGGGTGGCGATACCTGCATGGTCGGTGCCAACCTGCCATAATGTATCGTCACCTTTCATACGGTGATAACGAACCATCGCATCCATAATCGTGTCCTGGAATGCATGTCCCATGTGCAAATGACCGGTAACGTTTGGCGGTGGAATCATAATGCAGAAAGGTTCACGCTCCGCATTTTTGTCGGCGCCTTCTATGGTTTGATGGGCATTAAAATAACCATTGTTTTCCCAGATTTCGTACCATTTGCTCTCGATGGTTTGCGGGTTGTAGGTTTTTTCCATTATGGACTCAGTTTAACGGATTTAAAGCGCAGAATTATACAACAAGCATCGAAGCTCTGGGAGTATAGGATGTAATTTAATCGTTACAGGAAGGCTTAGTTATCGTCTTTATAGTCAGACGATTTGATTATATGTTTGGGTAGCTTTTCTTCAATGGCCTGTTGCAGTAAAGATACTAACTGTTGTTCGAGGTCCGGCATTAGCTGTCTGACAATGTCTTTAACCATCAATCCCACTGAGATTGGCTCTACTGAAACCTGGGTTGTCGGTTCGGGTGACTGTGCATCAATGGCGGAGTCATTATCTTCTTCATCTTCAATATCAATGTAGTCAATCAGTGCAGACTCGGTATTGTCAGCATCATCTTCGACTTCAAGTTCTGATAAAAAATCGGTAATGTTACTGGATTCTTCGTCGGCGTACTGTGCACCTTCCGTATCATCAGCTTCGGCGTCAAGGATATAATCTATATCACCTAACTGAGGTTCATTTTCAGTGGTAACTGTGGCATTTGTGACTGAGGTCGATTTAGCTATAAATAGATTAATGTCAAATGACGCTGGCCCGGTTTCTGCCTGATCTCCCGTGTCATCTTCTATCTTTTTTTCGATATTGTCAGCGATATTATCAGTAAGGTCTTTCTCGATAATATCATCAAGCGTCGGAATATTTTTTGGGTCGTAGTCAGGCATTTGGCTGTTGTTTAGTTTGCATTGTGTAATTGATCAAGCACAAACTGTGCAAGTAGCCCAACAGGCCTTCCGGTGGCGCCTTTATGGTGACCGCTCTTCCACGCTACACCTGCAATATCCAGATGTGCCCAATTATATTTTTTGGTAAAGCGAGACAGGAAACAGGCAGCGGTAATGGTGCCTGCACCTTTACCACCAATATTTGCCATGTCTGCAAAATTACTGTCCAGCTGCTCCTGATAATCATCCCATAGTGGTAATTGCCAGCAACGGTCACCACTGGTTTGACCGGCAGATAATAAATCGTTAGCCAGTGGATTATGGTTACTGAGTAAACCAGCCGGGTGTGCACCCAGTGCAACAATACAGGCGCCAGTTAATGTGGCAATATCGACCACTACATCCGGGTTGTATTTTTCTGCGTATGTTAGCGCATCACATAATATGAGACGGCCTTCAGCGTCAGTGTTGAGGATTTCTATCGTTTGCCCCGACATGCTGGTGACAATGTCACCAGGTCGGGAAGCAAATCCATCTGGCATGTTTTCAACAGTCGGTATGATGCCAACAACGTTGACAGGTAGTTGTAACTCTGCGCAGGCATTCATCACACCAATAACACTGGCAGCGCCACACATATCATACTTCATTTCATCCATGGCAGCGCCCGGTTTCAGGCTGATACCGCCGGAGTCAAAGGTCACGCCTTTGCCGACAAATACAATGGGCGCCTGTTTTTTATCGCCCGCCATGTATTCAATGGTGATTAATTTGGCCGGCTCACGGCTACCTTTTGAGACGGACAGGAGTGCCCCCATGCCCAGTTTTTCCATGTCTTTTTCTTCTAACACTGTGGTTTTTATTTTACCGTGGTGTTTGGCCAATATGACTGACTGATTTGCCAGGTATTCAGGAGTACATATATTGCCAGGCATGTTGCCTAAAGTTTTTGCCAGGTTAATGCCGGCAGAAATTGCCACGCCCTGTCGAACGGCCTGTTCGCCCTGCATCAGTTGACCACGTCCATGAACACTGAAGATAAATTTTCTTAACGGGCGCCGAGTTTCTTTCTTTTCAGATTTCAAAAGATTGAATTTGTATAAAGCTTCTTCAATAGCTTGAATTGAATGCTGGACTTTCCAGTTTATATTTTTATTTTTTACCTTTATTTCGGTGAGGTATGAAGCAATTTCTGTGGCGCCACTGGATTTCAGCGTTTCTACCATTATGCGGTTTATTTTGTAGAAGGTTTTAAAGTCAACGTCTTTTTCCTTGCCACAACCGATAAGTAAAACACGGTCACATAAAGTGTTTTCTACATTGTGTAATAACAGGGTGTTGTCTAAATCCCCTTCGATTTCACCACGACGAAGCAGATTTGAAATAAAACCATTACTTACTTTGTCAATGATTTTGGCAGAAGCTGAAAGTTTTCTTGATGCGTATACTGGAATAACAACGCAACCGATACGCTGCTTTTCAGGGTTGCCACTTTTGACTGTATATTCCATGCTTTCTCCGAGGGAATCTATTGCTATTAAATGTGAAGATGGCTAATTCTAAGTAATTTATTACATTGAGGGTAGTGTAATGTATATTTTTAGAGTACTAGTTCAACGTTTATTGCCGTTTATATAACTTTTCAGGGTAAACTTCTGATAATACATGGTTAAAATTTCGATGAAGTTCATTCATCTGCATAATAATGAAGCTGACAATAATTGATAAATATATCGCGAAGGAAATTCTGACAGCATTTTTGTCAGTTATCTTTGTTTTGCTGATTATTGTGCTTAGTACTGAAGTGGTCCATCTGCTGAATTGGGTGGTAGATGGTATTATTCCAATGAGGGTATTTTTACCTTATTTAATAAACAGTCTTTTTGAATTCAGTGTGAATTTGATTCCGCTTAGCCTGTTGATGGGGATATTGCTAGCTTTGGGCAGGCTTTATCATGATAGCGAAATGGCTGCAATTATGTCGGCTGGCATTGGTCCAAAACAGTTGTATCGTCCATTAATGCTAATTGCAATACCGGTAACGTTGCTGTTATTTGTATTGTTAATGTTTGTGCAGCCAGTAATTGCACATCAGCGCGCGTTAATTACAGCTGAGGTTTTTAGTCAGGCAGAAACGGATAGCTTGATGGTAGGGCAATTCAACCGTGCAAATAAGGGAGGTGGGGTATTATTTCTGGAATCAGAGAATAAGGATAATCATCAAATTGAAAATGTTTTTTTTCAGCAACATCAGAAAAAAACAAGTTATGTGGATTTGGCCACAAGCACCAGCAGTTATTATGATGAAGATGGACGGCGTTATATGATGATGCATGATGGTACGCATTATATTGGCAATGCGGGTGAGGCGAATTTTAAAATTATTAAATACAAAGATTACGGTATTTATATAAACAAAAAACAGGTGAAAGCGAACCTGTCGGAAGCAACTAAAAGTTTTTCTGAGCTTTGGTCTTCTACAAAACCTGCAGACCAGGCTGAACTGCAATGGCGGATAACTATTCCACTTGCCACTATCATCGTTGCATTTATGGCCTTGCCATTAAGCCAGACAGATCCACGCAGCGGCCGCTATGCCAAACTTGCGCTGGCATTGATTTTGTATCTTATATATTCAAACCTTCTTAGTGTTGGACATACATGGATAGCAAAGGGAACGGTTCCAGTATGGATTGGCACCTGGTGGGTCCACCTTATTGCCATTATTGTTACCTTGGTTTTGTTAAAACGCAGGGGTTATTTAACGGGCGCCAGTATTAATGTGGGTAAGAATAAAAGCAGGCAGGCCAATAGAGGCGCTATCCAGTGATTCTTGATCGTTATATAGCAAAGTCAGTTGTCCTGGGCTGTTTGTTTTCCTGTTTTGTTTTATTGTCGATATTTGCTTTTGTTGATTTCGTTGCACAATTGGAAGATGTCGGTAAAGGTGATTACGGCGCTTTGCAGGCAGCGATATATACATTACTTGGGTTACCGCGAATTTTTTATGATCTTTCACCTTCCATATTATTACTTGGTGGAATTTTGTCTTTAGGCGCGTTAGCTGCTAATTCTGAATTAATTGTGCTTCGAGCATCGGGCATTAGCACTATGCGAATTACCCGTTCGGTATTACAAACTGGGTTGTTTATCGCTATTTTAGTGGTTGTTGTTGGTGAGTATGTCGTACCGTCTGCAACAAGCATGGCCAAAACATATCGTGCACAGGCAATGGAGGGAAAATTAATTGTAGGCGGGCAGAATAATATCTGGGTGCGAGATGGCAATCGATATATCAATGTTAAACAAATATTACCAGATAATGAATTGCGTCAGATCTATCTATACGAGCTCAATGATAAACGGCAGCTAAATTTGATAATTTTTGCTGAGAAAGCAAAATATCAAAATGAAGAATGGGTTCTGGACAATATTAAACGTTCAGAAATATCAGAAACTGGCATTAAAACATCATTTGAAAAACAGCTGAGATTAAAGCGGCTTATAATACTGGAATTATTTTCAGTTATTGAACTTACATCAAAAGACATGTCCGCGCAGGACTTGTTTACGTATAGTCAGTATTTGCAGGATAATAATCTGGATAGTGATAAATATCTGCTGGAGTTCTGGATAAAAGTCTTTACTCCTTTTACCTGTCTGGCGATGCTTTTGATCGCCATGCCCGTAGTGTTTGCTACCACCCCGCGAAGCGGGGGGGGCGGACAACGAATCATACTGGCCATTCTTATTGGTATTATATATTTCGTGATTAATCGCACGATTAATCATTTAGGGATAGCATTGAGTATAACGCCGGTACTGAGTGCATCAGCACCGCTATTACTGGTGCTAATAGTCAGCACTTATTTTATGAGGCGGGTTAAGTAACAAAAGCCAGTCCTTAACAGTCGGTGATGGAGTGAAAAGCTTGTAAAATATTCCGCAAATAAACGCAAATGCACGCAAATTATAAAATATTTCAATCCACAGATGAACGCAGATAAACACAGATAAAACCGTTATAAGTTTTTAACATCTGTGTTTATCTGCGTTCATCTGTGGATAATTTGTTTGCTTTTAATTATTTCTCAGGTCAATCAGTACCGTTTTACTGATTAAATCATGCCAGCAGCGATTTTTTTTCTCGAAAAGCGCCCACAGGAACCCAAGGCCAAAGAAACTCCAGGAAAAAATAGCACATATAAATCGGATGGCCGTTGTTTTCCAGGTGATTTTATTATCGCAGGTAGATTGTAACTGTATCCGCCAGGTTTTCATGCCAAGTGATTGGCCGCCATGAATCCAGAACCAGGCGAAATACAGGTAACTCAGGCTAAAAAGTATAAAAACATATAGTAGATAGAAAGTACTGTCTGTCTCAATTGCTTTCCCATGATTAAATGCTGTAGCAAATCCAGAAACAATGAAAAGTATGGAGGCCAATAAAAATGCATCATAAAAGATTGCAAATAACCGTCGAAATAATCCCGCATAAGCTAAGGGGGGGGGTGCTTGAGTGTTTTTGAAACGGGTCATAGGTTCTCGTTTTAAAACTTTACTGGTCTAATATACTAAAAGCTCTATAAACTAGTTTGTTATTACCTGTTGATGATAACAGGATGATTTATGTTTATTTATGTTTGATAAATACACGCTGGAAGGTATACAGTTTATTGCAGAAGTCATGGAATTTAATGCTTTCGATTATACACATTTACCTGTTGGGAGAAAGGAAAAATATTATTAGAAGTATTCCGCTGTTGCAATATATACTGTATTTACAGTATATATTTGCATTTGGTCAGAGTTGGGTCTTGATGGTGAAATAACCTTAACAGATTATTAAGCTGGCGAGTTTATCGAACAGGTTCAGGTTTTAATGTCAATTCGATTATGATGATTAAAGCTAAAGAGTGTTAGAGATTGAAAACAGGCTGTAATAAAATATTGAATTTAATGTTAAGTAATTTATTTAATTAATAAAAAAAGTTTGCTAAATTATAATTTAGTTTTATACTTCTGAACGTAACTCACTATAGGGGATTGTTAAGATGGCTATCACAAAAAAAGTTGCCAAGAAAAAAACGACAGCTAAGAAAAAAGTTGCTGCTAAGAAAAAAGTAGCTACAAAGAAAAAAGTTGCTGCTAAGAAAAAAGTAGCTACTAAGAAAAAAGTAGCTACTAAGAAAAAAGTTGCTGCTAAGAAAAAAGTAGCTACTAAGAAAAAAGTAGCTGCTAAGAAAAAAGTAGCCAAGAAAAAAGTAGCCAAGAAAAAAGTGGCTGCTAAGAAGAAAGTAGCCAAGAAAAAAGTAGCTAAAAAGAAAGTAGTTAAAAAAAAAGCGTAACCGGTAATACACAAACGGCAACTGAACGTAACAGGAAAGCAAGAGAAAATGCTGCTGCTGCCAAGCAGAAATTGCGAGATCGTGTAGCTGCAACAGCATCTGCTTTAGCAGAAGCGAAAGCAGAAGTTACTTTAGCGAGGAAACATCAGGATCTCCTGATTAAAATGGCTGAAAGGAAAGAAGCTGCTGTTTCCAGGTTTTTGGATAGCTGGACTAAGAAAGAAAAGGCTAAAATTGACAAGGCCCTTAGACCAAAACGCCAAAAACGTGGTTAATGGTTTTTACTGATGCGTTTAATAAAGAAGCCACTCATACAAAATGAGTGGCTTTTTTTTAACCTGTGTTATCAGTAACTCTGAATCGGAGTCGGAATTACTGATTAAGTTATGCTGATTACGTTAGAATCGCGCTATGGCTAAATTTGACCAGTTATTATTACCTGAGCAACAAATAATTGAAAAATTCATCGATCATTTATGGATGGAAAATGGCTTAAGTGAAAATACTTTATCAGCATATAGAAATGACCTTGCGGGTTTTGCACTATGGCTGAAACAAAAACATCAATCATTGTTGAAGGTTAATGCTGAAATTATTCAGGATTTTCTTGCGTTTAACTACCGCATTAAACAAAAAAGGCGTTCAGTCGCCCGCTTATTATCAACACTGCGCCGTTTTTATCTTTTTTTTCTCCGTGAAAACCAGATTAGTGAAGACCCTACACGTTTACTTGAGTCACCCAAAGGTGAGCATTCACTACCACACTCTTTAAATGAACAACAAATCGACGATTTATTGGCCTCTCCCGATACCTCTGATGATTTAGGCTTAAGAGATCGCGCCATGCTCGAAGTTTTATATGCGACTGGCTTACGTGTCAGCGAACTAATAAATTTGCAAACCTCACAGATATCCTTACAACAGGGAGTGATTCGGGTTATTGGTAAAGGCAATAAAGAGAGACTGGTACCTGTGGGTGAGGTTGCACTTGACTGGTTAATGAAGTATTACCAGCAATCAAGACCGCAATTACTGTTAAAGATGACGGCCAATAACAAAAATATCAGTTTGTGCAGTGAGGTTTTTGTTACCAGGCGCGGAGCAGCAATGACACGCCAGGCCTTCTGGTATATGGTGAAGCGTTATGCCCTGGTTGCGGGAATACCAACAGAGCATTTATCTCCTCATACATTACGCCATGCATTTGCCACGCATTTATTAAATCATGGTGCAGACTTGCGAGTGGTGCAGATGTTATTGGGGCATAGTGATATTTCTACGACCCAGATTTATACTCACGTTGCTGATCAGCGCTTACGTGATATGTATCAAAATCACCATCCGCGGGCTTAACATCAATACTACTGAATATAAATCGGCTATATCCACATTTCATGGAATTAACTATAATTCCCGTTGTCTTGATAAAGTAGTGTCCTGATACATAGATTTTAATTATTACTGGTGTCTTATATATGAAACTTTTATCTTTAATTTTATTAATTACTTCTTTATTTGCTTCATCCGGCGTTATCGCTGAAACAGATGATGTCGCCAAACTAAAAAAGGCGTTGGCTAAATATATGCCCACGGTAACAGCCGATAAAATTACGAAATCACCAGTAGATGGCATGTATGAAGTAACTGTTGGATCGCAGGTTGTATATATGAGTGCTGATGCGCGTTATATGTTACAGGGCGACCTGTACGATCTTATAACGAAAGAAAACATAAGCGAGAATGCCAAATCGGATATCCGGCTGGCTGCAATTAATAAGCTGGGTTCAGACCAAATGATAGTCTATAAACCGGAAACGGTTAAAAACACTATAACCGTCGTTACAGATATCGACTGCCCTTATTGTCGACGTTTACATGATGAAATTCCTGGCTACATGGAAAGAAACGTAGAGGTGCGATATATCTTTATGCCACTAAAAGGTGCGGCAGATATGAAAAAAACAGTTAGTGTATGGTGTTCTGATGATCAGCAGCAGGCGCTTGATACTGCAAAATCAGGTGGTAAAGTTGAAGAAAAAGACTGTGATAACCCTATTAAAGAACATATGGCGCTGGCGCGTGAATTAGGTGTGCGTGGTACACCTGCAATTTTGTTAGAGGATGGTCAATTACTGCCTGGTTATGTACCTGTAGCTAAACTGGTAGCGCAGATACGTCAATAGAAAAGAAAGTTGGCAGTTCAGTTCAGTTCGCAGTTCGCAGTTCGCAGTAATTTTAAAAAATTACAGCCGTTTTTAAAACAGTTTTTCGCTTTCAATTAATAACTGCCAACTGACGACTTAAAACTTTCTTTTTTGCCAACTGCCAACTTCTCTTATTCTAACCAGACTATATCTTTGTGATAGGTGAATAATATAGCTGTTTTAATAACATGTTGAGGCCATAGTTTTTTGATGCCGTTACGGTAATATTCAAGCTGCTTTGAAAACTGTAAAGCTGCATCCTGAGGTGTTTCGGTTTCATCCAGCTGATGCGATTTGTAATCAACAATTAAAATGGTGTCGGCAGATTTGATTACTCTATCAACCAAACCATAAATCGCCTGTTGTCCCTGCATATACATTAGTGGCATTTCATTATATGTTTTACAGTCCTTTTCAGGGTTGAAAATCATTTTAAAGCCTGGGTGATTAAACGCAGATATGGCTTCCTGTAGACAACTGTCCAGATAGTTAATGGCGGCAGGATTTTGTAACATAATTTCTGTTTTTAGCTGTAGCTGTATATCGCTAATTGTTGTGCCTGTAGCAGGGTATTGAGCTGTTTGGCATAGCTGTTCTATCACACGATGAATAATGATACCGCGCCACTTTGCCAAATTCAGGGCCACATCTAAAGCAAACTTTTTATTATATAAATCGTCATTGTCTGCATATGTTCTAATAGACTCGGCAGCGCCAGACAAAATGTCTTTACCTGCATTTGAGCTTGGCGCAATCATGAAACATGATCTGGGAAGTTCGGTGACAGGTTTTAACAGTCGTTCATCAATTTCAAGCCGTGTCTCAGCGGGTTTCTCTGTCCCATTGGTTATAGTGGCAGTTCTAGTGGCAATTGCATGGCCGTCATATGATAGATGGCTATACTGTTTGCAACGTATCCCATCAATACCGGTTTCGCTCTCACTGATGCCATCAAGGCCATTGCTTATAATTTGATACCAGCTGTTGTTTTGTTTTCTGCTGCTTTCAACGCCGCTGATATATAACTGTTCCCGCGCCCGGGTAAGCGCCACATAAAGTAAATTTAAATCCTCACGCGCCTGCTCGTGAAGTTTTTCCTGCTGCAGTTTTTGCGTGATCTGGTCGGTATTTTCCTTGTTTAACTGTAACTGGAAGTTAACCGGCTGAGATTTGCTGGCAGGCCATCGAATTAAGCTGGCGTATGCATTTTTATTGTTGCTGGTGCTGTTGCAGTCAGCTAAAAAAATTACAGGCGCTTCAAGTCCTTTACTTGCGTGAATGGTCATTAGTTTGACACGAGATTCATTACTCTGTGACAGAGGCTCTTCCGGCGGGTTATCAGAGTAATTCTCCAGATGCGCTAAACGTTGTAGAAAACGGCTAATACCAGGATATCGTCCGCTGTCTGTTTCCAGCGAAAGCTCCAGAAAACGCTGGCAGTTAGAAGCGACTTTCTGCTTGTTTTCAGCTTTATTGGCGGCGACATATCGCTTGATGATATTGCCTTCTGAAAATATTTTGTCCAGGCAATCATGTACCGGCAGTTGTTCTGCCAGTTTTTGCCAGCGAGGTAACAGTGTGGATGCTCGCTGCAAGGCTTTACTTATTTTGATGTTTGGTGTTGCTGCCAGTTGTAATAAACGTTCATACCAGTGTACTGAGCTGTACCCGTTTTTGCTATGCTGCGACAGCATAATAAGATCATCATCGCTGGCATTAAATACAGGCGATTTTAATACCTGTGCCAGCGCAAGATTGTTAAATGGTGTTATCAGCGTATTAAGCAAACAGTTCAGG
Organism: uncultured Gammaproteobacteria bacterium; assembly: GCA_963768215.1. Classification (GTDB taxonomy): domain Bacteria; phylum Pseudomonadota; class Gammaproteobacteria; order SZUA-229; family SZUA-229. The sequence goes on along the minus strand of CAVYHW010000016.1, from coordinate 2,155 downwards.
TCCTGTATCTCCAGGTTATCAAGCAGTCCGCCTTTTTTACTGCCAATAAAAGGGATGCCGTACTGTTTCAGCGTGTCTTCATATATTTCAATATGCGTGCGATTACGCATTAAGATCATAATATCGCCAAACTCGATGGCACGGATGATATCGTTATCAGTAATAAGTTCAGGCTTGTTTATAAGCTGCAAAATCTGTCTGGCGATATAGTCCGCTTCCTTATGTCTTACTGTTTTAATAGATATTTCACGGGGCTGTTGCAGTGGATTGCGAAAATACCCTGCCTGGATACCGTCAGCGTCAATATCTTCTGTTTCCACTTCATCGCCATCCTGTTTGAATAAACCACAAAGTAATACCTTGCCGGGTAATGCCTTTAAATAGGTATCATGAGTTGTGTAAGTGGTCATGATGGCTTTGATATCATCCTGCTCAAATATCCGGTTAACACAATGGATGATGGCTGACGAAGAACGGCGTGAGAAATCCAGTGGTGTCGCCCGGGCGCTGAGATTATCCGCCAGCCATTCACTTGCCTGCGCCTGTAATGCGGGATTGGCGCGCCGGAAACTGTATATCGACTGTTTTTCATCGCCTACCAGGAAAATACTGCGTGGACGTTGTTCCGGGTTGGCGGCAATTTCTTCTAATATCGGCGACAGTAAAAACCACTGTGTCGGATTCGTGTCCTGAAATTCATCGATTAACAGGTGGTCTATGCGCTGATCAATTTTATACTGTACCCACTGTGCGTTATCAGCATGCTGTAATAACCGGTAACACTTCCACTCCAGGTCGGTGAAATCCAGTAAGCGCATTTCCCTTTTTAATTGCTGAAAAATCTCGACAAATCGACTCCCTGAAAAATACCAGGCCTGGTTAATTTTCAGGGTGAGTAAACGTTTTAACTGTTCGTCAACAGATTGTATATTCTGTGCAATTTCAAGATGTAATTCGATAAAACGATTTGCTTTTTCAGCGCCCAGTTTTTTTTCCAGTGTGGGATTATATTGACGGCCCTGAACTAAAACTTCGCCATCTTTCTTAATAAAAGCAGATTTGATTAAAGTAAATACAGTGTTGTTGTCGTTTGAGTTACTGCTTAAGGCTTCATCAATCAGGCTGGCATGTTTTTCACTGGTTTTGTTTTTAATCTCGCTCAGCAGGCTGATGAACAGAACCAGTTTCTTTTTTGTATCTTCATTTAAGAACTGATCAATTGGCTCATTATCACTTTGCTGCTTTATATGAAGTGACTGTGCAAGTTTATTACAGGCAAAATCAACGGGATTTTGACTGTGTGCGGCATATGCCCACCAGTCACTGCGATGCGATAAAAAACTGCGTAGGGCGGTCTGTGTGTTATCGGGGCCATTACAAAACCGCATAATGGTATCCAGTGCATTATTTAAATGTGAAATATTTACCTCAGCATGGCTATTCTCAGGAGAACACAGCCCCGCCTTATCAAATAAAATTTGCCATGCCTGGCGTTCCAGCAGACTGCTGTCTTCGAGTAAATCAAAACCTGGTGGTATATCCGCCTCCAGCGGGAAACGTGACAGGATGTCCTGGCAGAAAGCATGAAAAGTCTGAATACGTACTGGGTAAAGGCTGGACATCAACTTTTCATAAAGGCTGCGTGCAATCAATTTGCTATTGTCATTGATGTCGGCGCCAATTAATTCTAATAGCTCCTCCAGCTCTTTGTCATTGGCTGTGGCCATTTCAAATAAACGTTGATTAAGGCGGATTTGCATTTCACCAGCGGCTTTTCGGGTAAAGGTGAGCGCAATGATATTGCCGGGTTCCGCACCGCTGATAAGAAGGCGAACAATACGTGTAATTAATAACCAGGTTTTACCGCTGCCGGCCGAAGCCGAGACAGTGGCATTGAGCACGGGATTGCAGGCATCAAGGCTACTTACATTATTTTTTGAGGTGGGCATGATGGAAGTTTATAGTGACGGCCGGGTTGCGACAATAATATTTAAGATGCCGGCTTTTTGATGAGTATCCTTATTTGCCAAAAGCACTATAGCCAATAGCACTAAAGCCAATAGCACTAAAGCCAATAGCACTAAGGTTGAATTGACGATGGATTGATGGTGTAATCACAAGATTAACAGCCCTGTTGTGGCTGGGGTCTGATGAA
>CAVYHW010000015.1:0-9216 GCA_963768215.1 uncultured Gammaproteobacteria bacterium | reverse complement strand
ACCCAGAAAGGCGTCCATCCCCATAATCAATACCAGGCCCTCATCCGGAAAATCATTCTTTAATGACTTCAGCGTATCAACCATGTAAGACGGCCCGACACGCTCCAGTTCCCGCTGGTCAATAACTGCATCAGGGTAATCTTTTAAGGCGGTTTTTAATAAAGATAACCGCTGCTCCGCACTAAGCCAGGGGACCTCGCGGTGCGGCGGAATACGATTTGGAACAAAACGGACCTGCTTTAGATTCAGGGCCTGTTTTACACTCATTGCGGGTTTGATATGACCGTAATGCACAGGATCAAATGTGCCGCCGAAAACACCAATCATTTTGAAAACAATGAAAAGTGAAAAGCTGAAAAAACTAACAAAAACTTCTCACTTATTGCAAATGTTTTTACCATTTTTCATTATTCACTTTTCATTTTTCATTGGCGAATGTGCCCATCGCCCAGCACCACATATTTCTGACTGGTCAGCCCTTCCAGGCCAACCGGACCACGGGCATGTAACTTGTCTGTGCTAATGCCTATTTCAGCGCCAAGGCCATATTCAAAACCATCGGCAAAACGGGTGGAGGCATTGACCATGACTGAACTTGAGTCAACTTCACGCAAAAACTGACGTGACCTGGTGTAGTTCTCGGTAATGATAGAGTCAGTATGCTGTGAACTGTATTGATTAATATGGCTAATCGCAGCATCGATATCCTGCACGATCTTAACTGACAATATTGGCGCCAGGTACTCCGTTGACCAGTCATCTTCAACAGCAGCGACAACTTCAATATTATTATCTTTTAAAAGTGACTGTGTGCTCTTACAACCACGAAGCTCCACCCCCTTATCAACATACATTTTTGCAAGCTCTGGTAATATTTCGGCTGAAACTGATTGCGCTATCAGCAATGTCTCCATGGTATTACAGGTGCCATAACGCTGCGTTTTAGAGTTAAACGCAACATTCAGCGCTTTTTCTTTATCTGCGTCATCATCAATATAAACATGACAGATGCCATCAAGATGTTTGATCACCGGGACTTCTGACTCATTTGTGACACGCTCAATCAGGCCCTTACCTCCGCGAGGAATAATGACATCAACCGAATCTTTCAAACGCAGTAATTCACCCACTGCTGCACGGTCTGTAGTTTCAATCACCTGGACCACATCCACAGGTAAGCCAGCGATTTCCAGGCCATGCTTTATGCATTTTGCAATCGCCTGATTTGAATTGATCGCTTCAGAACCACCCCGCAAGATCACGGCATTGCCGGATTTCAGGCATAGGCCCGCCGCATCCGCCGTAACATTTGGGCGAGATTCATAAATAATGCCGATAACACCTAAAGGAACACGCATCTTACCTACCTGAATGCCGGAAGGACGATAGGCAAGATTGGAAATAATACCCACAGGGTCTGGTAAAGTGGCAATTTGCTGCAAACCTTCAGCCATAGCATTGATTCGCGCCTCGGTCAGTTCAAGACGATCAAGCAAAGCATCATCAAGGCCTTTGTTTTTACCTGCTTCCAGGTCTAGATTATTTGCCTTTTTCAGTACATCTGTTTGTTCTGTGATTCGCGCGGCAATAGCTAAAAGCGCATTGTTTTTCTGAGCGGTTGAGGCCCGCCCAATAGCTCTGGATGCATCTCGAGCCGCATGCCCTATATTGGACATATAACTGCTAATGTCCTGCATTGTTGACTGCCTGGTTGATTTCATATTTGCATTCATCGTTTACCTTGACACGGGATTAACTATTTATTAACACTGCTTCCCGTTAATTTTACATCATTGCTTATGGCTATTGATGTAGCTAATAATATCAGGTTTAATCTCAATCGAGACATGAATCAGGCACATCCACCAATGACACACCGTGAAACTACCTGCATGGATGAAGGAAATGCAGATATTGCAGGAGCAAATATCTGCCATCCAAGGTGGCCCATCACCCGCATCCATGCGGGTGATGGTCATTGCTGGATGTGCCCAATTCATCTCTCTGACAGTTAACGAGACAACAATGATTTATTAACTAAATTTAGATTGCCATTGGGAAATATTATAACGAATGCCTGTTCAGCTTGCAGAATAAAAACACCCATAAGTAAAAAGCGGCCACAGAAGCCGCTTTTCTAGAGACTTCACCTCATGCTTATCAGGATTTTCTGCGAGACACTATTATCAGAGTAAACAGGCCGGAACCAAACAACCATATTGCCGCAGGAACAGGGACCACTACCCCGGCGTAATTATGATGATATGAAATATCTAAATGATGTTTTTTCCCATCTTTGCCTCCATGGTAGTGGCTATATCTATGATGCTCATCGTTTTCATGGTCATACATTTTAAAGCCATCAAAATCATCGCCATCAGATTCGTCGAAATGAAATTCGTCATGTCCAGGCAGGTAAGATGACCATTCAATGCCATGTTCCCACTCATCTCCTTTAGCTGACTTTTCATTGTCCTCATGTTTGATGATTATATGTTCATGATTGTCTTCATCATGGTCATCTAACGAATCGAAATAATGACTTGATGAATGCCTGTCTTTTTGTCCATCCCTATCTTTTTGTCCATCACGTCGCGAACCAGAATCAAGACAGGCTGAAAAAATTGAGCTTGATTCAGTTTCATTATCAAATACAACGGAATCTATATCTGAACATGACATTGCACTAGCCAGGTTACATAACATTGTTGATAACATCGAAAACAATGTTATCGATAAAACTTTTAGCATTGATATATCCCCAGCCCTTTATTTTATGATCATTTATGCTGCAATCTTATTAAGTAAAAAAAATGCAACCATAGGCGGTAAATACGATACCAACCCCTCAATATCGTAAATTACAACCTGTCTTAATAATCATGCTGCCCCAAAAGCCAAAAACCCACTCATACTGTAATATATTTCGACAATAATATGGCTCGAGGGTACAGTTATAAGGTTAAGGATATTTAGGAAATTATCAAGCAAAATAAATAGCTAGAAAATTAACCAGGGATAACTGCTAATAAGTTCGCCAGCTTAGCCCGGATATTTCATAGGAACACTGCAATTTCAACTTAACATTATGATTGTATATAGAATTATTGGCATATTAGCAAAGCACACTATGTACCAGAGAGCGCTATGCAGTTTTTGGAATAATCTCAGCGGCCATTTTGGCTGATTCGCCTGTAACCATAGCTATGGCTATGCCCATAACGTTTTCTGGACGAATCAGCCAAACTGACTCACTGAGATTTCCCCAAAACTCTGCATTCCTATGAAATATCCGGGCTAGCTAGTACCTGGGAGAAGCAGCCCTGGCAGAAGTAACTTTAGTACTGCCGGCAATCGACATACAAAGAGTTTCAATTTCGTCCCAGACATTGGCATTAATCAAGCCTTTGCTCACTGCGTCAATATAAGAACAACGCTTTAACATGGCCTGAAAGTTTCGCTGTGAATGACGCGACAGGCAGGATTTAAACAGGGCTGTTCGACTTTGCCAGACACCCGAGCGTTTTAAAATATAATCGGCAGAGGAGACATCACGAGCAGCCTGCGATAACAGGCGAATATCTTTGGCCAGTGCCCAGTTTACTACTACAGGCACTATACCTTCCGCTTTTAAACCTGCGATGATTTTGATCACACGCCGGGTATTTCCGCTCAATAACATATCAACCAGTTCAAACACGCTGTATCTTGATTGAGATGTCACTGCTTCGGCGACATCTGCATAGGTGATTTTACCTGGCCCCAGTAACAGGTATAGCTTTTCAATTTCCTGATCTGCCGCCAGCAGGTTGCCTTCAACATGCTGGCTGATATAAGCAAGTACTTCATTATCAGCATCTATGTCGCGCAATTTAAAGCGCTGCTTTAACCAGTAAGATAATTTTTCTACGGCTATTGGCCAGCACTGTACCAGCAGACCTTTTTGTTCAACGGTTTTATACCAGGCTGATTTTTTGGCATTAGCATCCAGCTTGCCTGCGTTAATGATCAGCACCGTGTCTTTGGGTGGTTGCATTAAATAATCTTTTAATACCTGTGAACCCTGCCTGCCAGGTTTTGCTGATGGCAGGCGTAATTCAACGATGCGACGTGTAGCAAACAAAGACATACTGGCCGCCTCCTCCATTAAACGCAACCAGTCAAACTGTGCATCCACATCCAGCACTTCTCTTTCAGTATAATCCTGCTGCCGCAAAAAAGAGCGAATTAAATCCAGCGACTCCATCTGTTGCAATGGTTCGTCGCCACTCACCATATATACAGGATATATTGTCTTTGCAATCACTGATTGCAACTGGTCCGGGCGTACGTTCATAAACCGTTACTGCCACCCGTACTATTGCCCATACTGTTGGGTGAATTTAGTTCTTGAGCTGATGCTGGACTATCAACAGGATTGCCCTCATCTGCTGCTAATTGGTTCTTTGAACGCGCCTGCAACTTTAATAAAATTAATCGTGCTGCATTTTTTCGCATGTCTCTGTACAGGATTTCAGACTCATTAGTAACGGCAAGCACCGCATCAGAATCAAATAACAAACTGCGTGAAAGTGAAATTGAATCCTGCACTTCTTTTGATTGCCTGATTTTAATCGCTACGTTCACTGTATAAGTTAACTGGTATTCCCTGGCGCGACCATTTGCATCAACCGACAATACACGACTTTTTTTATTTTCACTTAATAGTGCTAATTGCGCATTTGCTCCTACTGGAGCTTCAGTAACAGCAATTTTATTTTTTTCTAACAGCAATTTTATTTCTCGAGCCAGTTCAAAAGCACTATTTTGCTGAATATAAAGCGGTGCTATGTCTTTAGATAAATCCAGCGCACCCCGCAGTTGAAAACCGCAACCATGAACAGCAAAAGCTGCCAGTATCAATATTAACAAATGAAGTTTATTTGCCATCGACATTTTCACCAGACTGACCATATCAACTGGCCACAATATTAACTAAACGTCCCGGTACAACAATGACCTTGCGCACAGTTTTACCTTCAACATTTAATATAATTTTCTCATCTGCCAGAGCTAATGCTTCTATCGCTGCATTGTCCGAATTTGCTGGCGCCATGATTTTCGAGCGTAACTTTCCGTTTACCTGAACAACCAGTTCAATCTCGTCACGCACCAGTGCAGACTCATCACACACTGGCCAGTCTTTATCTGCCAGCAATTCATCATGCCCCAGTTCATTCCATAACTGCTGTGTTATATGCGGCACAATCGGTGACAATAACAGTAAAATATTTTCAATGGCCTCACGAGTTATTGCCACTCCCTGTTCACTATAATCACTGGACCTGCCTAATTCATTCATTAACTCCATTACCGCGGCAATGGCCGTGTTAAAGGTATGCCGACGACCGATATCATCGGTTACTTTTGTTATTGTCTCATGCAATTTTCGACGAATATCTTTTTGCACAGGGGTCAACTCATCAAGCTTGACCGGCTGAATCGTTGTCCCGTTCTCCAGATGTGTGAAAACCAGTTTCCAGAGGCGTTTTAAAAAACGTGAAGCGCCATCAACGCCTTCATCGTTCCATTCCAGTGATTGCTCAGGTGGTGCTGCAAACAGGATAAATAATCGAACCGTATCAGCGCCGTATTTTTCGATTAATTGCTGAGGGTCAACGGTATTACCTTTGGACTTGGACATTTTGCTGCCATCTTTTAGCACCATGCCCTGTGTTAATAAGTTCTTGAACGGTTCATCACTGTCTAAAAGACCTTCATCACGCATTAACTTATGGAAGAAACGCGCATAAAGAAGATGAAGCACCGCATGTTCAATACCGCCAATATACTGGTCTACCGGTGTCCAGTACTTTGCCCGCTGATCAAGCATTGAATCAGCATCTGGACAGGCAAAGCGCGCGTAATACCAGGACGATTCAAAAAAGGTGTCGAAAGTATCGGTTTCACGTTTTGCAGCAGCGCCACACTTTGGACAGCTGGTTTCATAAAATTCCGGCATTTTTTTAATTGGCGAACCAATGTCTTCACCGTATTCAATATCTTCCGGCAGGACCACCGGTAACTGCTCGTCCGGTACGGCTACCTCACCGCATTTTTCACAGTGAATTATAGGTATTGGTGTTCCCCAGTAACGCTGCCTGGAAACACCCCAGTCACGCAAACGGTAATTTATCTGTTTTTCACCTTTGCCCATTGAAGCCAGTTTCTCGGCTATAGCATCAATTGCCTGATCAGAAGTTAAACCATCAAACTTGGCTGAATTTTTCAAAATTCCTTTTTCAATATAAGCTTCACTGTCAACCCCGACTACACTGCCATCTGAGGGAAAAATCACCTGCCTGATGGGCAAATCATAAGCTTTGGCAAATGCGTAATCTCTTGTATCATGAGCCGGTACCGACATTACCGCACCCGAACCATAATCAATTAATACAAAATTCGCTACCCAGATTGGTACAGCCTTACCGCTGATTGGATGTCTTGCCATATAGCCGGTTGCCATACCTTTCTTTTCCATCGTGGCAATATCTGCTTCAGCCACACTGGTGGCTTTGCAGGAGTCTATAAATTCCTCCAATTCCGGATTATTTTCTGCGGCTTTTTTCGCCAGGGGATGCTCCGTCGCAACAGCAACATAAGTCACACCCATCAAGGTGTCAGCACGCGTGGTATAGACAGTCAGCGGGGACTCACCCTCGACCTCAAACTCCAGTTCTACCCCCTGGGATCGTCCAATCCAGTTACGCTGCATGGTGCGTACCTGTTCCGGCCAGCCTTCCAGCTGGTCAATATCTTCAAGCAACTGGTCTGCATAATCCGTGATCTTCATAAACCACTGTGCAATTTCACGACGCTCAACCTCGGTGTCACAGCGCCAGCATTTACCTTCTATCACCTGCTCATTCGCCAGAACCGTTTTATCATTCGGACACCAGTTCACCCCTGCGGTTTTTTTATAAGCCAACCCCCTGTTAAATAAACGGGTGAACAACCATTGCTCCCAGCGATAATAGTCCGGCTGGCAGGTAGCAATCTCACGGTTCCAGTCATAGGCAAAACCCAGCCGTTTTAACTGCTCACGCATGTAAGCAATATTGTCATAAGTCCATTTTGCCGGCGCCTCTTTATTTTTCATCGCTGCATTTTCAGCAGGCAGACCGAAAGCGTCCCAACCCATCGGTTGCAATACATTTTTACCCTGCATGCGTTGATAACGTGAAATTACGTCTCCAATAGAATAATTTCGTACATGCCCCATGTGCAAACGACCACTGGGATAGGGAAACATGGCAAGGCAATAATACTTCTCCCGCTCCGGGTCTTCTATGGTGCTAAAGGTGCCTTTTTCAGCCCAGATTTTTTGAATTTTTTCTTCTAATTTCTGGGCCTGGTATTCTTCATTCATATCAATTTCTTATAAAAAGTACAGTTCGTCGGATGACTTCACTTGCCTTAAATTTCTGGTCTATAACTTAAGTACTCTACCAGGTTGATTTTGACTGAACCCGTCAAAAACGACCTGGTAGAGTACCTGAAGGATACACTAGCACCGGCCCTACATAAAGTGCTGGTGTATCTCATAACTGCTTTTCGGTGCTTAAACTAAAGTTATATCTCAAAGCGAAAATCATGAATCAATTTCAGATACAGTCAGCCAGCCACCTCATCACTGCCTACAACCAGATGATGGAAGAAATGCGTAATGCATTTGAACAGGACGCTCAAGGTGATATGTCACTGCAGAAAGCACTAAATTCAGCTAAACATCAGGTTGTACACCTTGGCGAAGTCACTGTCGAAGAAGCCCATGAAATTGGCGAATATATTAAACGCGATATAAATGACGCAGCAGAATACATGATGGACAGCAGTGCGGAATTTTATGACTGGTTAATGCTGGATATCGAAATAATCGAGCGCAAAGTGATGGACCTTTTTTTATCAGTGGCAGACCATACCCGCATTGAACTGGAACAGTTCACACCGGAAAATCTCCTTTCTGAACAGACAAATTCCGAACAAACAGGAATTGAGCAGATTCCGGCCTACAGAAGTGGCGACATTAGCGGCCCGGGCATACTGATTTGCGAATGCTGCGGCAAAACTAAACCGTTTTTAAGCAGTGATATTATTACAGATTGTGAAGGGTGCAGACACAATCGCTTTATTCGTCGCCAGCAGGGCGGAGGTTAAACTCAAGTACCGGAAAACAACATTACCTTCCGAAAATACTTTTTTTACTTTTCCGCAAATAAACGCAAATAAAAACCGTTTATTTCATTTACAAATGTGCAAAAGTTGATTTCCAGAAAAGCTTTCATTTGCGTTTATTCGCGTTCATTTGCGGAAAAACCTTAAATCCAGTCCCCAGTAATATCAAACTGCACAAAGCAACAATTAGCCAGTTACCCCAACGCACGAATGGCGTTGCGCCACGAAGTGGCTGTACTTCACCTGTTAATACACCTGTTTCAAACTGCGGTAATTGCTTGACGACCTCACCATGCGGACCAATGAAAGAAGTAATACCGGTATTTGTCGAGCGTATCATATAACGGCCTGTTTCCAGCGCACGCATACGTGCAATGGCATGATGCTGGTGAGGTTCATGAGAATCTTCAAACCAGGCATCATTACTGAAATTGACCAGCAGCCTGGCTTCGGGCAAATCTTTAATGACATCACGTGCAAACGCATCTTCAAAACAGATGGACACACCCAAAGATACCCCGGCAGCAGTTAATAATGACTGGTCTTCACTGCCTGAGGCTATGTCTGACATTGGGATTTTTACGAAACGATTAAAAAACTCAATCAAAAAACGCAGTGGAATATATTCACCCAGCGGCACCAGGTGACGTTTATTATATATACCACCGTTTACATTCAATACACTATTAAGTACCCGATTTTTTTCATTCTTTACAAAAACACCAAGCAGTAAATCGGTTTCTCGTGCCTTCATATCACGGCCTAACAATTGAATATAAGAGGTCACTCGGTGCGCATAATCAGGAATTGCCGTTTCCGGCCAGACAATCAGGTCAACATCTTTTTGCGCCAGTGATAAATCACGATACATGTCCAGCGTTGGCTGTTTCATGTGTAATTTCCATTTGTCTTTTTGTGCGATATTACCCTGTATTACACTCACTTTTACCGGTGCTCCATGCCTCTGTGTCCAGTTAACGGTTTTCAATAAGGCGCCTGACG
>CAVYHW010000014.1:0-16521 GCA_963768215.1 uncultured Gammaproteobacteria bacterium | reverse complement strand
AGATAAACTGGCCATTGATAAGCTAGAAAGGCGACTGGCATTTAAACTGGCGCTTAATGGAGAAGCTGACGCTTATGAACGCCTCAGTCAGTTAAATATGCCGGATGACAGCAGTAAAGCATGGCGTATACGAGTAGCACTAGCTGAACAAAACTGGCCGAACGTACTAACAGCAATAAATGCTCTTGATGAGGAAGAGAAAATTGACGAAAAATGGCAATACTGGCTGGCCAGGGCCTGCCTGGAAACAGGTGATGTCGAACAGGCCCAAAAGCTGTTATCTGAACTTTCCAAGCAGCGAAGTTTTTATGGTTATCTTGCTGCTGATAAAGTAAACAATATGTATCAGTTAGCAGATAACCCGATAAATATACCTGTAGAAAAAATAACCGAACTTAAAAACCGTAATGAATTCCGTGTCGCCTATGAACTCATGCTTCTCGATAGAGAAAATGAAGCCAAATTACAATGGTGGCATGCAGTACGCCAGTTAAATCACTATGAAATTATTACCGCAGCAAAACTGGCCAAACAGTGGAACTGGGATGAAGTTGCTATCCTTACCATTGCCAAAGCAAAATACTGGGATGATGTAGAACTACGTTTTCCACTCAGTTATGCCGATAAAATTTATCAGAACTCGGCAAAGCAAAATCTTAATCCTGCGATACTATTTGGCCTGATACGCCGTGAAAGCGCATTCAATGAAAATGCATACTCTCCCGTAGGCGCGCGAGGCCTAATGCAGATTATGCCAAAAACGGGACGCTACATAGCCAAACGTCTTAAGGAGCGCTGGCGCGGCAGTAACAGCCTGTACAATCCAGCCACAAACCTGAAATATGGTTCCTATTATTATCAGAAACTACTCGACAGGTTTGATGGACACTATGCCATTGCCCTGGCCGCCTATAATGCCGGGCCTGAACGAGTAAAAAAATGGTTGCCCGAGGCGGAAACCATGCCTGCGGATATCTGGATTGAAACTATTCCATTTCGCGAAACCCGAGAATATGTCACAGCTGTGCTGGCCTATACACTGATTTACCAGCAACGTACGCAGATAGAATCTGATGAACAACTATCTATGAATACCCTGGCGCGTGATATACAGCCCCTGGGAAGTTATTAATAGACAGTTATTAGTAGCAACAACTTAAAAAGCATTTTTTTCACCACAGAGGCACAGAGTACACAGAGAAAAGCTTCTTAATATTGTTTGTGCTTCGCACTTAAAAAAATCTCTGTGTTCTCTGTGTTCTCTGTGCCTCTGTGGTGAATAAATAATCTAAAAGCTATCACCCCAGCTGTTGCGCTTACGACGCCAGTTTATGCGAGTAAGAATAATACCTAGCAACAAACTGCCAATCGACACAGCGCCGCCAATAATAAACCATTCCTGCATGATATTGCTGCGAAGCTGCTGATTATCCTTTTCCAACATCTCTTCATTGGCGCGCACCTTTGCCAGTTCGTCCTTTAACTGTTTATTTTTTTTCGACAGGGCCAATGGGTTAGCTGCGGTAATTTTTAAATCTTCAAGTGAGTTGCTTAAGTTGGTGCGCTCATTCTGCAATGAACTTTTTTCATTTTTTAACTGCCTGATTTCAGCTTTTAATTCAGCAACCGTATTTTCCAGTTCTTTCATTTGCTGTTTGGAACGTGCAAATGTTTTATTTGCGGCTTCCAGACGGTCTCGCCCACTGGGGACGTTCATTATATTCTCAGTTAAAACCCAGCCAGATTTATCACCGACTTCAACCTGGGTAAACTGACCATCTTCAGAGGTCTCCACCACGTTTAGTGCTGTACCACTTATGAGAAACTTAACGATGCGGTGTCCGTTGCTTGCACCGGAACGCAGCGGGATCTTCAACTCATCACTAACATAAGCTGTTTCTGCATAAACAGAGCCACTTGCCAAAGTAGTAAATAAAACAAGGGCAGACAGGACTAAAAAGCTAAATAATGGAACACCAAAAAGTGGAAACGGATTAATCTTTTTATTAATGATCACTTTAATTCTCTATAAATTAGAAGACATAAAAACTAAAAAAACAGCTTCACTATTAAGCAAAGCGCAATGAACAGGCCGCAATGCACGGGCATGTATTATGACGAAATCGACACTTAACGTCACTTTAAATCGCAAATTGTAACAATTTGACTAATGTTCATTCAACAGCGTTAATCTGCCGAGGTATGATTCCTCGTAATTTGCTGCGAATTCGCATATTAGTAGCAGATCATTTATCTTTGTAGGCGAAAATACCATCACTATCATTATCATGATGTTCTTCGACCCACTTAAGCCTGTCGTGCAGTGTAACCACATCACCCACAATAATCAGTGTTGGTGGCTTGATGTCCTCATTTTTAATTACATCGAGCAAGCTGTCTAAAGTCGCAATAAAAACACGTTGCTGCGGCGTTGTGCCCTGCTCAACCAGGGCAACAGGGGTAGATGCAGGTAGACCATGCGCCACCATTTCTTTACATAAAGTAGGTGCGCCATGCAAACCCATGTAAAACACCACCGTTTGATGAGGTTGCGCCAGCGCTTTCCAGTTAAGGTCAACTGTGCCATCTTTTAAATGACCGGTAACAAATACGCAGGACTGGGCATAGTCACGATGTGTTAGTGGAATGCCGGCGTAGGCGGAACAGCCATTTGCTGCAGTAATGCCCGGCACAACCTGAAAAGCAATGCCTTCCTGTGCAAGTAATTCAATCTCTTCTCCACCGCGGCCAAAAATAAATGGGTCGCCGCCTTTTAATCGTAATACACGTTTACCTTCTTTGGCCAGACGCACCAGCAACTGGTTGATGTTTTCCTGTTGCATGGTGTGTTTATCACGTTCTTTACCGACATACACAATCTCTGCGTCACGGCGCACCATTTCCATAATAGCGGGCGACACCAGCCGATCATAAACCACCACGTCTGCCTGCTGCATCAGGCGCAGCGCGCGAAAAGTCAGTAAATCCGGGTCTCCCGGCCCTGCACCAACCAGAAATACTTCACCGGGTATATCGGGCGATGCTGCGCTCCTGGCTGATTGCGTATCTATTGCTTTATCCAGCACCTGTTTTGCCTCATCTTCATGGCCGGAAAAGACCAGTTCGGCAACCGTCCCCTCAAGAATTTTTTCCCAGAAACCACGGCGTGATTCAACATTTGGAAAAGCGGTCTTGACTTTATCGCGAAAACCTTCAACCAGTTTTGCCAGCTGACCGTATGCCGCAGGAATACTGCCTTCGAGCTTGGTGCGAATCAATCGCGCCAGCACCGGTGATGAACCGCCTGTTGATACCGCGATAACAACAGGCGAGCGATCAATAATCGAAGGCATGATAAAACTGCATAAATCCGGGTTATCCACAACATTAACCGGCAGGCGTAATCGACTGGCCAGTTCAGCCACAGACTCATTCACTGTGGGTTGACTGGTTGCGGCAATAACCAGCACGCAGTTTTCCAGATCAGATTCCTCATAGTCACGGTAATGGTGCTGTATTAAGTTTTCCTCTTTTAACTGTTGTAACTCATGGCAAAGCTCAGGTGAAACAACGGTAACATCTGCCTGCGCTTTTCTTAATAAGGCCACTTTTCGCGCTGCTATAGAACCACCGCCAACGACCAGGCAGGGCCGGTTTTTAATTTGTATAAATATTGGTAAATATTCCATAACAGTTGTCTTTCGTCGAATGAGGTAAGGTTGTTTACTTTTGCAGTGGCTTCGCGGTTTACAAACCGCTCCTATAAATGATGTCTAATCGTTGTAGGAGCGGGCCGTAGGAGCGAATGTATTCCGCGATTTATTTAAGGATTAAGCAGGTCATCTAGCCTGCCACTCTGGTTTAATGCAGAAAGATCATCAAACCCACCGACATGAAAATCATCGATAAATATCTGTGGAATAGTGCGACGCCCGGTAATTTCAATCATATGCTCAAACATTGCAGGGTCTTCATCGACTTTAATCAATTCATACTCTGCGTTTTTACTTTGTAAAAGACGTTCAGCCGCAGTGCAATATCCGCAAAAGCGGCCACTATAAACTACGATTTTTGGTTGTGACATTGGCTACAAACCTTCTATTACGTTTTTTAGTTTAGCCTGCACTTCAGTGGCAATACCACCCAGGGCCTCATTTTCAATGGCCATCATAGAAGCCATAGGATCAATCGCAGCCACTTCCACTTTGCCATCGCCAGTTTCCTGCACGATCACATTACAGGGCAGCATGGCGCCTATTTTGTCTTCTGCAAGCAGTGCTTTATAGGCATAACCGGGGTTACAGGCGCCCAATATCGTGTAACGCTGAAAATCAACATCGAGTTTCTTTTTTAATGTCGCACTAACATCGATTGTGGTTAACACACCAAAACCGGCATCTGCCAGGCACGCTGTGACACGCTTAATCGCACCGTCAAAACTGTCATCAACAATTTTAGAAAAATAATAACTCATCTGGGCAAAACCTCAGTTTTATATAAAGCAGGGACTCATGTGGCGCGCAATTATAACCTGTTGACGCTAGCGAACCAAACTACACTTGAGGGATAGATAAAAGCAGGTAATTTGTCCTGGGTCGCTTGTCATTTGACTAATGACTAAAAACAAATGACTATTGACTAATAATTTAATTATCCAGAGGCGGCGGTGCGACTCGCAGTACTTCTTCTACGGTAGTTTCGCCTTTAGCCACCTTGTTGGCGCCACTTAAACGCAGCGGTTGCAAACCATCTTTGATGGCTTGTCGGCGCAAAGCCTGAATATCACACTCTGCGGTTACCATCTGACGTGTTTCAGATGAAAATTTAAACATTTCATAAAGGCCTGCTCGTCCTTTATACCCCGTGTCGCGGCACTCCAGACATCCCACAGATTCGTATATAGTTTTAGGTTTTTCTGCTTTCCATGGATGCACTATCTCATGCCATGCCTGGTCACTGAGTTCAGTGGCCTGCTTACAATGCGGACACAAAGTTCTCACCAGTCGTTGCGCCATAATGCCAAGCACGGATGACTGTATCAAATAGGGCGGCACGCCAATATCAAGCAATCTTGTTATCGCTGATGGTGCATCGTTGGTGTGCAGTGTGGAAAGGACTAAATGCCCGGTTAAAGCTGCCTGAATGGCCATGTCCGCCGTTTCCCTGTCGCGGATCTCACCAATCATAATGATATCGGGGTCCTGGCGTAACAAGGTACGCACCCCGCTGGCAAAATCCAGCTCTATGTTTTTCTGTACCTGCATCTGATTAAATGAAGGTTCAACCAGCTCGATTGGGTCTTCAATGCTGCACACGTTCACTTCCGGTTTGGCCAGCAGTTTCAGCGTGGAATACAGGGTTGTGGTTTTTCCCGAACCGGTAGGACCTGTCACCAGGATAATGCCATGCGGTTGCTCAATCATTGATTGCCAGACTTCATTATCTTTCTTGCTAAAACCCAATTGCCTGAAGTTTCTCACCAGTACATCTGGGTCAAATATACGCATTACCATTTTTTCGCCAAAGGCCGTTGGCATGGTCGATAAACGCAGTTCCACTTCTTTACCATCTTCTGCCCGTGTTTTTAAGCGGCCGTCCTGTGGGCGGCGTTTTTCAGCAACATCCATGCGTCCTATAATCTTGATGCGACTGATAACAGCTTTCATAACCGTTGATGGAATCTGATAAACCTCCTGCATCACCCCATCAATTCGAAAACGCACAGGACACATTTCGCGACGCGGCTCCAGGTGAATATCACTGGCCCGTTGCTCAAATGCATATTGCAATAACCAGTCCACGATATTCACGATATGCTGATCATTCGCATCCAGCTGACCACTACGGCCCAGCTCCATTAACTGTTCAAGGTTTTGAATATTGCCGCCGCCGATTTCAGTCGAGGCTTTTGCTCCATGTACTGATTTTGCTATAGAGTAAAACTCCAGTAACAAACGGCGAATATCTTCCGGGCTCGATATGACCAGTTTGAATTCTTTATTATGGATGCGTGACAGCTCAGTTTGCCAGTCACACTCTAACGGTTGTGCAGTAGCAACAGTTATAGTGGTTTCATCAACCTTTATCGGTAATACATTGTATCTGCTGGCGTATGCGTAGGACATCACCTCAGTGACTTCAGATACTTCAATCTTTAACGGGTCAATCCGTACAAAAGGCAAATCAACCCGTTCAGCAAGCCACCTGGTGAGAAAATCAAGTGTCAGCAGTTTTTCAGTTTTAATATTTACCCAGCTTCGTTCAGCAATTACTTCAAGCGGATTTTTTTTCCGGTACTCGGCAGATACAGCAAGAATACGCAACATATGCGCATTCTCCTTGTCCACCATCTTGTCCTCTTCCAGCCAGTTCAGTATGTCATGAACTTCAAGATGCTGATTATGTTCTATGCTGTTGTCAAACACCGCGCCCATTTATCACTTACTCTCCAGGGAAATACTTATGTTTCAACTATTTTGTTGCCCAGATTTCAAAGCGAGCATTTTGCTGCTGCTGGAGAAAATCGGAAGACTGTTCTATTACTTCAATAGTAGACACTTTTGCGAGTTTCGGCCCTGTTTTCAACCATTTAATTAGAACTTGCATAGCTTTGTCATCCCCGGCAACCCGGACTTCCACACGTCCATCAACCAGGTTTCTAACACCACCGCTAAGTTTTAGTTCTGTCGCCATGAGCCTGGTGCTTTCTCGAAAAAACACACCCTGCACTTTACCGCTGACAAATATTTGCCTGTAAACATTCATAATTAATACCCTGAACAACCAACGACTATGAACAAAAGTCCATTGATGCTCTAGTGACTGACCGTCATCCTCACTACCTTAATTTATTTTATCTCGCAAAGGCGCAAAGCACGCAAAGAAAAGCTCCAGGATCTTTGATGTTTTTCTTCGCGAACTTTGCGCCTTTGCGCCTTTGCGAGAGGACCAATTACGTTTTATAAAACAGGTATATCTAAAGTCTGCAGATATGTGTCATTGCTAAAGCCTTGCACTAAAGTACATAGTTTTTACTAACGTCCTGGGACATTAAAAAAGGCCCGCAAGCGGGCCTTTTTATCATTTATATAATTGCCATAGATAATCTATGGCCAATTACAGTAACTGTTACTTATTTAGATAAGTAATTCCGATCAGACTGTTCTGTATCACCTAGCGACCATGCGCCACGAGTTTTAGCGTGGTTTACAGCTGCATCAATTTCAGAAGCTGATGCATTCTGGTCTATATCAAAAACCTGTCCCGGATAGATCAAATCAGCATCCTGGATTTTGTCACGGTTGGTTTTGTAAATAAGCGGCCATTGGTATGGATCAGCATAGACTTCTTCTTTTCCAGAAATGTCCCACAAATTATCGCCATGTACTACCGAATAACTGGTTACGCCTGATGCGGCACTACTTGACGATTCACTTACGGATGCAGAAGTATCCATATTCTCGTTAAGGAATTTTTTATTCTCAGCATTGGCCTGGCGAATGGCCTCTTCTGACTGTGCTTTCGCTTTGTTGGCCAGATCAGTTGCAGCCTGGTAATCACCAGCAGCTAACTTTTCTTCCGCTTCTTTAATAATTGATCCTGTGTCACGCCATTCATAGTTTAAAGCTTTTGCTTCAGCGCTGGCAGCTTTAGCTTCAGCTATGGCTTGTTCCGCCAATGCTGCTGCATCATCTGTTTCACTTGTTGATGCACAACCTGTAATCAGGCCTAAACTTAAAAGGGCGACGCTAAACAGACGGGCAGTTGTACGCATGGTCTTAATTTCTCCAATATAGATGTTGGTGTTTTTATTGTAATAAACAATCTGAACAATTATAACGCGAATTAGCAACTTGTGAAGCATTTAATATCAATTAAGTGTGATTAGCTGTTTATTAATGTTTTCTGCCAATGAATCGATGAATTCATATAAAATCGGCCTATAAAATCCGCCTATTGAAGTCAGTCCGACCAAATCAGCTTGAAAATTAAGTGGTAAATAAACATGAGCGATAAAATTCGAATCTTTCACAATCCCAGATGCAGCAAAAGCCGTCAAACAATGGATATTTTGCAAGACAACGACGTCAACGTTTCTGTTGTTGAATATCTAAAATCACCGCCCAGCAGCACCGAACTGAGTGAAGTCCTTGATTTATTGGGCCTTGAACCGCGTGATTTAATGCGTAACCATGAAGCGCCCTATAAGGAAAACGGTCTTGATGACCCGGATTTAAGCCGTGAGCAGTTAATTCAGGCAATGATAGAGCATCCCATTTTGATTGAGCGCCCCATTGTTATCAATGGCAATAAGGCCGTCATTGGACGTCCACCAGAAAAAGTGCTGGATATCCTGTCATGACAGAAACAAGAACACCACAGGAAATATTAATCCTGTACTTCAGTCCGGGCGGCACGACTGCTGAAATGGCGAATATTATTGCACGCGGTGTAGAAGAAGTTGAAGGTATGCAGGCGCGAGTACGTACCGTACCAAATGTATCCCCTGCTACAGAACAGTCAGAGCCAGGCATACCTGAAGACGGACCGCTGTATGCCAGCATCGACGACCTGAATGAATGCGATGGCCTGGTCCTTGGCTGCCCTACTCATTTTGGCAATATGCCGGCAGCAATGAAATATTTCATCGACAACACCAGCGCTTTATGGATGGGCGGCAAACTGGCGGGCAAACCTGCTGCTGTTTTTTCTGCCAGCACCAGTATGCATGGCGGTCAGGAAAGTACTCTACTCACCATGATGCTGCCTTTACTGCATCATGGCATGTTAATCGTTGGCCTGCCTTATACTGAAACGGAGCTCTTTCAAACCAGAACAGGCGGCAGCCCATACGGTGCTACCCGTTTCACCGATGACCTGGAAGCCACCCCTTTAAGTGAGCATGAACGAAAACTCTGTCTGGCCCTGGGCAAGCGTGTTGCCTCTACCGCTAAAAAATTATTTTCATGACTCAAAATCAATTTATTAAATTAGGAAGGTGGCTGACCCTGTCCGGTTATTTCTTACTGTTATCCGGTTTATTCTGCTGGCATTTATTGATTCAACCACCACCTGAACATCTTATTTCAGTGATAATTTTCTTTCAGATAGGACCGTTAATGTTCCCGCTTTTCGGTCTGCTCAATGGCAAGTTATATACCCACGCCTGGTCGATGTACCTGGCTATTTTCTATTTTGTTGTTGGAGTCTGGTATGCCGGCAGCAGTGAAGATTTAATGATTGGGCTTTATGTTATTTTCACCAGCCTGGCGTTTTTTCTGGGGACGGTTATTTATACACGGTTCGTGGGGAAGCAGACCAGGGCACAGCATTCCTCTTCACTGGAAACGGATAATTAGGCAATCTTTCGTCTATCCAGCCTTCTGTAACATGAATACTCAATGAGTAGTTGCCTTTACAATTCCCTGCCTGTTTAAAATCTGTACTGAATTATAGTTTCCCCTGTCCAGCTTAAGCAGTAGACAGGGACTACTAACTACCTGGGCAACAGTGCTATCAGCAGAGCGCTGTATCCAGTCCAGCATAAGCTGAAACCGACCCTGTTTGACAGTTAAAGAATCAGACTCGCCCAGCTCTAACCGGTAACCCAGTGTAGGCTGCTGTCCCATTTCAATTAACAGGACAATTTCTTTTTGAAAATCCAGCTTCGGCAAATTGATGGCCCTGCTTCCTGGCATATTCCGCTGAATTTTTTTGATGCCGGTTTCAAGCTGCTGAGCATCATCAATCCATGTGACTCCAGGGCCTGGCTGACTATAACCACATTGCTGACTTTCATATAACACTTCAACAGCAGGTATGCTGCTTTGTTGCAGATCGTTATCCGTTACCGGCTGGCATGCCGCCGTCAACAGCAGGAAACTAATGAATATAACATGCGCCAGGTTCATGGTTTTCACCTGATATGCACCTGCTTGCCCTGCTGTCGTCGAATAGCTATACCTCGGCTGGGGATGTCAGCCGCCGACAGACTTTGCAGGCCGATACCATAACCTGAAGTAAAATCAAGCCCGTTATGGCTGTCAGTTTCGGTGATGGCTTTGGGTTGGTCAAGCGAGAGATAGGCGCCACATGCCTCACCTGTATCACAAATGAAACCATCGTTGTCCATATCAGTGCCAGCAATAATATTAAAGCTTTGTCCGCTAATGAAGCCAACATTATTAAACTGGAAGTTGTAATCTCCGTCCAGGTCGTTACCATCCCACTGCATGATCATCTCATCAGTGTCTGCATCAATCATCAATATGTATTGATACCCTACATCGGCACTAAAGTCCGCTGCTGCTACCTGTAAGATCACCGGCACCGAGTTTGTACCTATAGATGATACGATGGTAATGCTGGCTGTATATAGACCTTCTGTGAGGCCGGACCTGTCCACCGTAACCGCATAGCTACCAAGTTGGTTAACATCAACCGAATCAGGCATTACTGTCAGCCATGATGCATCATCAGTCACCGAAGTAATGCTCAGAGCACCCGTTCCACCGTTAAGCACCGACAGGGTAGCGCTAGTTCCACTTAGTCCAAAGTTTAATGAGGCGGGAGATATGCTAACAAAAGGAGCATCTCTGGGGTTATACCCAATGCAAGTCTGGTCGCAACATCCACTGCTCTGCGGGCATCAATCAGGCCGTAGCCAAACAGGTCATCGCGGCCAATATCACCTAAATCCTGAGTAATCGGCTCATTACTATTTCTCAATGCGCCATCCACATCGCCTGGCGTCAGCCCGCTGTAGACTGATTTCATCAATGCAACCACACCCGCCATATGAGGAGTCGCCATGGATGTCCCCTGAGAGAACTTGTATACATAGTCGATACTGCCGTTGGAATCATCGCCGGCAGTGCTAAGGACAGCGTCAGGATAACCATCGCCGTTGACATCCCGGGCGCCATCGCCACCCGGCGCAGCCACATCAACACGATCCCCAAAATTGGAATAAGGCGCCAGCTGTTTATTAATATCCACTGCACTGACTGATATCACGCCATCATAGGCGGCGGGATAAGATGGCGCGCTGCTGGATTCATTACCAGCAGCCGCCACAATAACCACACCGGCATTCCTGGCAGCGGTATAGGCATCCTGCTCTTCCTGTGAAGGAACACTACCACCGAGGCTGAGGTTGATTATATCTGCCTTGGTGTTGGGGACAATACCTGAATCATTGCTTAGACCGGCGGCATAAAGTACCGCCTGAGCGACATCATGGGATGAGCCACCACCATTGCCCAGAACTCGCAATGGCATGATTTTCACCCCGGGCGCCACGCCTGCAACACCGGATCCACCGGGTGCAAAATTAGTCACTGCAGCAATCGTGCCTGACACATGAGTGCCATGAAAAGAACTGCTGCCAATGCTCGAATCACCGGGGTCATCCGGGTTGGCATCAATGCCCGGTTCTCCATCCTGAGAAATCGTGTCACTGCTGATGAAGTCATAACCGCCATCAGCGGAAAATTGTTCATGCAGATCCGGATGGTTAAGCAAAACCCCCGTATCAATAACCGCAACGATGACATCTGAAACGCCGGTGCTAACATCCCAGGCGGATGGCAGATTGATCAGAGGGTAGTGCCATTGCAGATCATAATAGCTGTCGCCAGGTATCTGTTTGGCCTGGCGTATATAATTGGGTTCAGCATACAATACATCTTTACGCTTGCGCAGCGCCTTGATCACCTGCAGAGTATCCAGTTTCAATTGCTTTTCGGGAAGCGCTGAGTGGAAAGTTCTCGCCCGATAACCGGCCTTTGCCGATGTAATACCCAGCGCCTTGAAGCTTGCCTGGCGGTTTTGTGTGTCACCCAGTCCGAACAACATGGCTTTTCCTTCAGCACCGGCCTTATGCCTGAGACCAAGGCCAGTCGCCCTGACTGCTGATGTCTGCATTGTGCTCGGCGTCAGGGAACTATTCGTCAGGTAGCTATCTTTTAATCGTACGATAACTTCACCCGGCACAAAATCGTCCGTCGATACCAGCCTGTCAGTTGTCAGTGACGCCGCACTTTGCTGCCCTACCACAAGGGCGTAATTTGTATAACCGGAATAGGCATAAACTTCAATGACATAGTCCCTGCTCTCGGACACGGTAATGCTTTCCGTCTGGCCTACACCTACTGAACTAAAGTCAGGGTTAAGCACATCGATAGCGCCATCGTCGTAATACAGAAAAAGATCCAGATCATTAGTATTGATATCAGCAGCATTGAAATCAGCAATATTAACGGTAATGCTCTGGTTGGCAGCCATACTGACTCTAAAGAAATCCGACCTGTCACCAGATGCGAACGAGGGACCATCCGGGCCGGTATTAGCCTCATTTAGGTATCCCCCTAATGTCACCGGGTTGGAAATCAACTGGGCCTGATCAGGACGATCATTGGCTGTGTAACTGGCGCCTGGATCGTTAACATCACTGTCAGCCATAGAACCTGCCGCACTGTGCACCGAGCCGTTAAGATTTACCATAGAACTAAAAACGTCGATGGTCTGGCTGCTGGTGTCGCTCGCACCTTTATCATCAGTCACTGTTAGCATAATGCTGTAACGAGCAGAGCTGGTAAAAGTATGACTGGTGGTCACACTACTGCCAGCCTGGCCATCACCAAAATCCCAGCTATAACTACTGATCTGGCCATCACTGTCTGACGAGACCGAAGCACTGAGGCTGACAATTAGCGGCGCGAGCCCACTGCCGGGAGTGGCGATAAAACTGGCGACAGGAGGCGCATTTGCAGCATCTCCACCGCCACCTCCTCCACATGCAGCCAGGGACGATATAAAGAAAATCAATAAACCCGTTTTAAAGTTTAAGAAAATCATAGACACTCACTGATTAGCGATGATATCGATATTATGGACGATATTATAACCCCCCATATAAATGTATGAGCTGAACGATTTAGCCCATTTCTTGAGGAATTTGGTATTTGGTGGAATTTAGACAGGAAAGTCTTCTTGCATTTTTTGAAAAATGCTTAAGCGTGAAAATAATAGTAGTACAAATTCGATAAATAATGACACTTCGGATAAATATATTTGGCAGTAAATTAATTATAAAATCATAGACCCCATTAATAAGCGGCTTGTCAAAGGTGGATGGAAGATCAAAAGAAAAAAACAAACCTGAAAGCTGACCTTCATTTAATTGAGCTATCAGGGCATAACCAGCGAATAACGATCGCTCAAAAACAACGTTAAAAACGATTCACCACAGAGGCACAGAGGACACAGAAAAAAAACATTTAAGATTTATTGTTAGCTGTGCCGCAGGCGTAGCTAACAATAAAATATTTCCTTTGTGTCCTCTGTGCCTCTGTGGTGAAAAAATGCTATTAATGTATTTGAATGTACGATATGGGTCGTTTTTCCCATTTCATCCCGTTTCTCGAAGGTCCGTTAACTATTTCACCTGTATATTTCATCCATTGTATTGTTTTGTAAATATATTCGACAGCTTCACACAAAAAATAGAAGTGGAATTGCTATGGTCACAATTCAAAAGATCACAAGTCAGATCACTTTGCATATAATCAATGCATTAGATGATATTGGCTCCGATTCATGATACTGGTAGGTAGTATGTTGTTAACTTGAAACTTACAACTTAACACTTAAAACTATTTTTATACCTCAGCTAGCGCGCCCTTCTTTTCCAGCCAGGCTTTACGGTCAGGAGCGCGTTTTTTCGCCAGTAACATGTCCAGCATGCTGTGGCTCTTGCCACCTTCGCCCAGGGTCAATTGCACCAGTCGCCGGGTATCGGGGGCCAGGGTAGTGACGCGCAGTTGCAGCGGGTTCATTTCGCCCAGACCTTTGAAGCGTGTCACGGTGACTTTACCGCGTTTCTTTTCGGCTTCCAGACGATCTAATATGCCCTGCTTTTCTGCTTCATCCAGTGCGTAATAAACGTCTTTAGCAATATCGATACGGAACAACGGCGGCATCGCCACATAGATATGTCCGGCTTCAACCAGTGGCCTGAAATGGCGCAGGAACAAAGCACACAATAATGTTGCGATATGGTATCCGTCCGAGTCAGCATCCGCCAGGATACAGATTTTTCCATAGCGTAAATCTTTTAAATCAGAGGAACCGGGATCTACGCCAACGGCAATGGAAATATCATGCACTTCCTGAGAAGCCAACACCTGGTCTGGCTCTACTTCCCAGGTATTTAAAATTTTTCCGCGCAATGGCATGATGGCCTGAAACTCTCTGTCACGCGCCTGTTTTGCACTGCCGCCAGCGGAGTCCCCTTCCACCAGAAACAATTCAGAACGACGTATATCCTGAGATGAACAATCGGACAGCTTGCCGGGTAAAGCCGGACCACTGGTGACTTTTTTACGAATCACTTTTTTACCGGCGCGCAAACGTTTCTGTGCGTTTTCAATGGCCAGCATGGCGATTGATTCACCTGCTTCGGTGTGCTGGTTTAACCAGATACTAAAAGCATCTTTGACCACACCTGAGACAAAGGCGGCGCATTCGCGTGACGATAAACGCTCCTTGGTCTGACCGGAAAACTGCGGGTCTGACAGTTTAACCGAGAGCACATAACAGACTTTGTCCCAGACATCTTCCGGGCTTAATTTCACACCACGCGGCAGCAGGCTGCGAATTTCACAGAACTCACGCAAGGCTTCGGTCAACCCGGTACGCAGGCCATTTACATGGGTGCCTCCCTGTGCTGTGGGAATAAGGTTGACGTAAGACTCTGTGATTAATTCACCCGCTTCAACCATCCAGGTAAGTGCCCAGTCAACCGCTTCTGTCGAACTTGCTATGCTGCCGACAAAAGGTTCTGCCGGCAAGCATTCTCTTTCATATAAATTTTCGCCCAGGTAATCAGCAAGTCCGCCTTCATAATACCAGCTTTCTTTTTCACCCGATTTTTCTTCAACAAAGCTGACCTCTAAACCTGAACACAAAACAGCTTTTGCACGTAACACATGTTTTAGTTTACTAATTGAAAACGTCGGGGTATCAAAATACTTTTGCTCCGGCCAGAAATGAATTTTAGTGCCGGTGTTGCGTTTACCGACGGTGCCGGTTTTTTTCAGCTCGCTGGTTTTGGCGCCATGTTTGAATTCCATTTCATACACGTTACCGTCGCGACGGACTTCCACCTCTACTTTTGATGACAGAGCATTCACCACCGACACACCAACACCATGCAGTCCGCCGGAGAACTCATAATTTTTATTGGAGAATTTACCACCGGCATGCAGACGGGTAAGAATAACTTCCACACCCGGAATACCTTCTTCAGGATGAATATCAACCGGCATGCCACGGCCATCGTCGGTCACACTGACCGAGCTGTCTTTAAACAGCACCACATCAATTTTGCTGGCGTGACCCGCAATTGCCTCATCAACACTATTATCGATAACTTCCTGCGCCAGATGATTCGGCCGGGTAGTATCGGTGTACATGCCCGGACGTTTCTGCACAGGCTCAAGGCCTGTTAATACCTCAATGGATGAGGCATCGTATTTACTCATGTGAATAGTTCACCCTGTTTTTTGCGATATGGGTTTAATATCAGGTGCTGGAGTCAATTCTACTAGCACCAGTGTTTGAAGGCCTCAGATTCATATATTGACTCCGACGCCAATACCGATAGACCTCAACCTTACTTGAATCCAGCTACTTTACCACCTGAGTATTTTGCCAGCAATGCGGGATTATGAAGAAAGTTCTTTTGCTGTGTAATAAGGCAGGGACATGACGCTTGACAAGCTCCCTGAGTGGTCCGTTATCGTTCACTGGCCGTGCGAATAAGCACATACGCTTCTCATGATTCAAAACGAGAAAACAATAAGGGGGCTGATGCCCCCCTGTTGTTTTGTCTAAAAACGCTCAGTGTAAATATTCGCTTACGGAAATGCCGGTATCGTTGGCTCAGTTCCTTCGACCTCGGCTTCCGGATGATGATTTTTAACCAGCTTAGTAATCTCATCAATGCGTACTTTCGGCACATCGATCATCAGCAATAACTGACCATCTTCGATTGCCTGTTCGAAATTTTTCAATTGTGAGTTATCCATGCTCATGCCAACCATGCCGGAAATCCATGCGCCAAAACCGGCACCGACCAGGCCTATACCCAGTATGGCGCCACCGCCAAGCACCAGACCGGCTGGTGGAAAAGTCATTGCGACAATACCTGCCAGTATTCCGGTGCCTCCACCAACGGCAAGCCCCTTCTCAACAGCAGGAATAAAATCACTCTCCTGTAACAGGTTGGCTTCAGGCAGGTTTGCCTCGTGTAAGGGATGATGGTCTTTTGCAGCAATGTGGATATGCCGCTCATCCACTCGCGCCAAAAGAAGCTCATCAACGATCTGGGTTGCACTTTCGATGGTGGGAACCAAAAAATATAGTCTTCTCATTCTTACCTCCTAATTGTGGAAAGTATAAACACACCTCCCCCAGAAATCAACCTGGTAAATCAACCTGGTAAATCAACCTGATAAT
>CAVYHW010000013.1:0-11401 GCA_963768215.1 uncultured Gammaproteobacteria bacterium | reverse complement strand
CTGGGTCGATGGCTTTCTGGCTATCGAAAGAGAAAATATAATGTTCAGGACGACGGAAGATCTCAAAATCGAAGAGTTCTGGGTAAACGTATATTATGGCGGAGGCTGGCGGGCGCCCAATGATATGCATCTTTACATCGACAATCTTGCCTTATCGACCCATCGAATAGGCGCCACGAAAGGTCATGCTCATTAAGAGAAGGTGATCAATCAGTATTTACTCGCTCAGATGCTGCGCTTGCTAATCAACAGCAGAAAATCTTTCACCCAGATACTGATTGATTGTTGTTGATTCATACCTCCATTTCACAGCACCATCATCATTTATTATCTTCAGGCAAGGCGCCTGATACTTACCCCACCTCCTCTATAAGCTCAGTATTCCATTGCGGATCATTTCGTGCATCATGCTTTTCGATATTCAGTGCCAGGCGGTGAATCTGACGGCATGTTTATACGCAAAAGGGACACTGATGAAATTGATATAAAACCATTTTTTATGTTTGTTTATCAATCTCCTGCTGTTTTTCGAGTGAACGCTGCACTGGCTTTGGCCGTGTAATCCAGTCAATAAAAATGATTATTTGAGCCAGCACCCAGCGTACGGGTTTAAATATAAAACCCATAATACTTCCTACTTAAAACTTAAAACTTAAAACTTAAAACTTAAAACTTAAAACTTAAAACTTAAAACTCATTTTCACACACTAAATTCACCATGCGCCTGCAAAACTGCATGATATGACGAAAAATATTCTTATTGTTCAAACCTTCAGGGTTTATTTACCTTATTTAACAGGTACTTTATAAACGGATAAAAGAACCAGGATAATTCCCAGGCCAGTGGCCCGACAAACGCAAAGGGTATGGTAATTGCGGCAGTAACAGGTTCAGCCATGTTTTTTTGCCTGATATGAATCGCATCCTCTGCGCTTAGTTCAGGGTCGAGCAAGTTTCCTCTGTGCATGGCATAGTGCCAGGCCAATAATGACATTACACCAACCATCATTGCCATAAAACTCTCGAAAGCTGAAGAATCTGCACCACTGCCAATACGAATACCCGACCCGATCGCATAAAGATACAACAAAACAAAAAACAGCTGAAAAATTGATATAGCGGTATGGATACCATCCGTCTTTTTCAGGTTGCCGAGCAGCAAATTATTTTGCAGCCAGTAGATAATCACAATGACCACCGCCAGCAATATGAAAACAAAAGTTTTCCATTCTGCAACTAACATTTCACTGACTGAAGCCCATTTACCACCATCCACTTGCTGCGCTGGCAAAAAAGTAAACAATCGCCAGATAACCAGCGCAAATACCACATCCATGATCCGTTCTAATCGAGATAACTGTAAGACGCTTCTTTTTATTTCTATCTTCATATCATTATCGTCCTCAATCAGTAGTATCATGCATGAATAATGCCTTTATTTTCAGCCAGAAATCACCACCAAGTACGAACAGGCTAATTGCAAATACTACATCACCAGTAATCGCCAGGCCCAGACGGTATGCTTCTAACTCGGTGACCCATAATTCCAGGTAGGGATATATCCAGCCAAATAAGATCGGTAAAATAAATAAAACCAGGCCAATGCGATAACGCGTAGCACTGACTTTGTCCGCAGGTCTAATGAATTTCCAAAGATGTGACTTTAAATAGACAAAGCCAGGTTTGCCGAGAATGGCGATGGCGATTAACATAAAAACTTCCGGTACGCCGAGTACGCAGTGCTCCCGATAAAACTGCTTTCCATTCTGTTGATAAACTTGAATCTGTAACAAGGGGTATAAACAATGGCGATAAAAAACCGCTAATAAAAATAAAACCACCCAGGATTAAACGGGTTTTTGATGGCGATTCGGTGGAACCAGGAGAAGTATTCTTCATCTCTATCTTAGACTCATTGATTATTGATTGAGCTATTATTGATTAAGCTTTTGCAATTTCCTCATAAAAGTCTGTGCTGCAAACTCATTACCCGCCTTACGATGAAAGGCGACCAGGGCGTTTAAGATATCTCTGTTACGCGGGAAGCGCGTGTGTGCATCTTGCAGAATTTCAATTGAATCAACCTGTTGACCCGAAGAATTTAATGCAACCGCATAGACGTATGTATAATGCGCATTTGATGGCTCAAGTTCTACTGCCGTTGTAACATTTTAAGTGCGTTGTCATTATCCTGTTTTCGTACGTATAACAGGCCAAGTGCATAATTTGCACTGGCGTTAGCAGGAACAACCTCAATTACTTTGTGTAACACTTTTTCTGCTTCAGTATCATTCTGCTGTGCTCGATACAGGTCTGCCAGATTAATGTAGGCAGGCACAAAAGCATCATCCAGCTTGATCGCTTTTTTATACGCCACTTCAGATTTTTCAAATTCATTTTTAACTGCATAGTAGTTACCTAAATTAAGTTGTGCCTCAGGTCTATCCGCATTAACCTGCTGTGAATGAATATATTCGTCCACCGCGCGTTTATAAACTGTAAACTGCTGCCCCTGTAACTGACCGACTGGAACAGACGCCAATACCCTGGCGGCTTCTATACGAACGGTTCTAACAGGATCATCAAGCAGTGGAAATATTAACGGCACAAGCATTTCTCGTGGTATAGCTTCCACTGCAGTTACACTTGCCATGCGCACCAGGGCATCTACATCTTTCAAAGATTTTTTCAAAACTTCAAAAGCTGATTGATCAATATAGTTCGATAAACTGCTGATGGCTGAAGCGCGTGCAATATCGGGTGTTTCGATATTTCTAATTTGCTGCGCCAGCATTTTAGCTGCGCCAGGTTTGTTTAACCTGCCGGCATCAATTGATTGTGCAAACTGCTGATAACCTACGGGCACCTTGCCATACCATTGTTTAACCTGCGTTGCGGCCCATATGGCATCTTTATCCTGATGACACTGATTACAGGCATTGGGCGTGCCTAACTTCACTGATAGATCGGGCCCTGGAATGCGAATACTGTGATCGTGACGTGGATCAACCACCATATAATTTCTCGATGGCATATGACACTCCGCGCATAAGGCACCTGCTGAATCCGGTTGATGGAAATGGTGTTTTTTGCTATCAAACTTGTTAGCTGCATGGCATTGCAAACAGACACCATTGCCCTCTTGCCGTAGTTTAAGACTGTGTGGTTCATGGCAATCACTACAGGTAACACCTGTATGCTGCATTTTGCTTTGCAAAAAAGAACCGTAGACATAAACCTCGTCCTGTATCTGTCCATCAGCAAAGTACATACCTTCATCAAGCAGCCTTGGTATATAGTGATTTAAAAATGGTTTGCCCGGTGAATAATCATCTGAAATAACACTTCGCCGTGAATGACACTGTGCACATACATCAATTTCCTTATGAGATTTACGAACATTACTTCGTACAGCATTTCCTGTTTCCTCATTCAGTCTCCAGAGAACATTAATTCGTTCATCAAACTGAACATCGAAGCCTTTGTTTTTAATAATTTCGCCTACTGTTTTATTCTCGATTTTATTCTCTGATTTATTGTCTGATTTATTTTTGGCCCAATCCAGGTGATTCGATGCTGGACCATGACAGGCTTCACAGGAAACATTAATTTCTGACCAGCTGGTTTTAAATACATCAGTACTACTGTCGTAATTTTTTCTCAGGTTCGTCGAGTGACATTCCGCGCACATGCCGTTCCAGTTAGCCAGGTAACGTGTCCAGTGCAACTCATCTGTATACGTTACTTTTTCATCAGGGTATAAATGAAACCAGCGCTGACCACCGGCAGATTTCTCGCGTGTATCCCAGGCAATAGAAAGTGCCTGTAATCGTCCGCCTTCAAACTCAATCAGATACTGCTGCAGTGGCGTAACACCAAACGTATATTTAATTTCATAATCATGCAGTTTGCCATCCGCTCCATCGGTGTGAACCATGAACTTTCTGTTCTTTTTAAAAAACTTGCTGCTTATACCTGCATGAGTGAATGTAGCATTAGAAAAGTCACCCAGCACAGAATTTTCATCGGCATGCTGCATAGCAAGATCATGATGAGAGCCCTGCCAAAGACTAACCTGCTCAGCATGGCATTGCATACAAGCCTCGCGACCAACATATTCAGCATTATTTACTGGAGCACCAGCAAGAACAGTAGATGTATAAACAGGTAACAGCAGTGTCAACAACAGGTATTCAGCGAACTTCCTGTGACTGAGAAAATACAGCGGCAATACAATGTTCAACTGATTCACTTTAATGAAGAATCAGACTGCCTTAAAAATAGAATGTGCCAAATAATGTATAACCACGATAACTGTCTGTAACCTTACCCTTCCAGTTATTATCGTTTACCTCAATTGAAGTACCTATTCTTGCAAGACCAGCACCGATTGCAAAATTCTTGAACAGCCTGTATTCAGTACTTATTTCATAATTAATCAAAGCGCCTTTGACCGTGTCTTCAAGCTCAATAAAAAATGCTTCTGATACATATTGAACAGACCATTTCGGTGTGATGGCATAACCCATACGCAGGCCGAACATAGGCAAAGGCGCAGTGAACCCGGCTGACTCAACCTTGTCGCCAGCACCATTAGAGAACCTTAGATCGTAACTGGTGATATTAAGACCAGCAGTAAGCGTTAGCTCTACCCTGGGAGAGTGATAAAAAGAATAACCATAACCTACCTTATACAAGGTGTACTTAATATCAGAATTTATGCTTCCACCGGAAAAATCTTCATCACCAATTTTTATTGGCGGATTAATATCTAATGTCCTGGTGCCTTTTCGATCGATAGCAAAGGAAGTGAAATCAATGCGGTGCCGTTCGTTGAAGCGGTAATAGGCATCGATCCTGGGAATAGTATCTCGGCTGTCACCGCCAAGATCACGATGATAATCGATAACCGTACCCAGACCAGCAACATCTGAACTCACACTGAACTGGGTATCAGAGCCATCAACAAAATAAGTACCCAGTCGAAACATATATTTATCGGGAAATGCTACGGTTTGCATTTCATCTTCAGCAGCGATTACATTGCCTGACATCAAACCATAAGTGAAAACTGCAACAACCATTGGTCCTGTCAGCACTTTTGTAAAATAACTATTGAACATTATCACATCCTCTAAATTTTCTATTAGCTATTGTTCAAATAAGAAAACAACTAGCTATAACTCTTAAACTGCATCAAATAACAGGCTATCTATATTTGTAATTCTCTTTGTATTCAGTCTGCTAATTAAATCAGCTCTCGATCATGCTCGCCTTGTGACAACTATAAACCGAACCCACAAATGTTGTCGTCGTCGAATACAGAAGCTGCTCCCGCAAAATAAAAACTGTATCCCCCCCCAGTACTCGGGCTTGATTACGAATATCATTCAGTGCTCCACGAGTGAGGTCTACATTACTAATGAATAAATAAGTAAATATGTTTCCATCGCTGCCTATTACATCGCCGACATAATCACAGTTAGTTTTTTCACCTAATGAATAATAAACGTCAACCGAAGCGGCTTTGTCTGCTAACGGTATGTGAGAACAGCTGTATAGTAGCAACAGAAACAAGCTGTTAGTCAGAAGCAAAAATAGTTTTCTGGTTTTCATTTTTACTCTGCCTTAAAAGTGGTATTGCAAATAGAGAGAATTGTAGTTACTACCGCCTTTGATACGACCGAACGCTGATGACGTTTCAAAGATGGATGAGCGGTGATGTATACCAATACCTAAATATACATCATTCATTGCCTTTACCCCGAAAGTATCACCCAGACTAAAATCAGCGGTGACATCGATATAGTTCATCAGTTGACTTGAACGATAGCCTTTTTTATCCATTTCCCTCTGCTCGAGGTTACTGACAGTTTCTATATAAGAAAGGCCCTCAGCCAAACCAAAGCGCCAGTGTACCGGCCAGTTGATATTGTAAAAGGCCTTGATGCCTAATACATATTCATTGGTTGGTTGTAGTTCATAAGTTTTTGTGCAGGGAGAGGCACCATCACATGGGTTGTCACCAAGGCCGACTGACTCTGGAGTATTGATTCCCTGGCCGGGTTCCAGTGTCTGGCTGTAGGGGTCAGAACTGTGATGATATACATAACCAGCGGTTATGTAGATATCCAGTGCATCGATGCCAAATAAACTGTCTGCAATCGGATGACCATAAAAGATGGAAGTCAGCTGATTATTCTGTTCATCATCTACCGAATCAAAGGCGAGGATGTCGCCCATATTCGACGGTGTTGCCCAGCCGTGAGCAAGACGGATATAGGGTTTAGCTTTAAGTGCTGATGATTTCTTCCTGGTTTTATCATTGAAGAAAGCAATGCCCATATATATTTCACCATGCGTTCCATTTTCAATACTGTTTGAGTCACGGGTTTTACTGTCCAGTGTTGTTAATTGCGCGCGACCTAAAAGATAAAAATTGCTGCTTACGTGATAGCGGATTTCACTGCCGATGGTCAGGTCAAAAGCACCGCCAAGTTTATTGCTGATAGTATTTGATGGGTTATCAGGATCGGTGAAGCCATCCAGTCCATAGTAATGGTCATTAAAGTCTGCGCTTTTATGACGCAAGGTGGCGTAAGGAAACAGTTCCCAGGAACCCGACTCCCAGTGATATCTTGCGTTAAGCGATGAGTAGTAGCGGCTTTCATCGTCTGTCATAAGCTCAACGTTCGTTTCAATATCATTATTAATACGGTATTTTATCTGGCCGCCCACATCAAGCGCATTACCCTGTACCAGGTTCTGGTATTCAGCGGGGATGTCAAAGTATCGGTAACGGCCAATAAGACTAAACTGCCAGTCGTCCTTGTTATATAGCTTTATGCCACCGGTTAAACCGCGAATAAAGAACATGTCACCGTCATAAAACATGAGTGGAATGAAGTCCTGGACACTTTCATCTTTTGCCTTGTATGGAATTTTTGCGCTTCTAATACCCACTGCAATACCCCAGTCCTTCTCAGCAACTTCATAAGCAAAGACTGAGGAAGAGAATACAAATAGAATAAATACAGCAAATATTTTTTTCATAATTATCGTTTTCAATTAAAGAGGTCTTTGTTATTTTTATTTAGAGTAGTTACCGCTCAGAGCATGATCTTGCCTGCAGAAAATAATGCCTTCGCCTTCTCCTGAACTTCATCATCATCCATGGATACACATTCAGGCATTTTAAATATCTCATCCAGCTCGCTTGATTTCAGTTCTTCAATCTCAGTAACACGCATATGTACATTGTGTGTTTTGGTTTCATTTTTTCTTACATTGGTAATAGTAATAACCGATTCCGATTTCAAAACCGGACCCTGTAATTTTGAAGTGACATCAGCGAACAGCGAATCGATTATACTGTTTCCTGACTGGTTTAAAGCATTGATCCATTTCTTTCTGACGGGATGTATTTCAACGTCTGTTGTGTACCACAGGTCATCAATAATTTTTACTGAGTACTCAAATTTCATGAATAAAAACCAGGCGTATGCCCTGGCGTTAGTTTCAATCTGTACGTGTGTGGTTTTAAATCCCAGAATATCAGGGCCCGGTTCTTCGAGAATTTGTTTAACTGTTGGAGTTTCCGCCGTCACATTGAAAAATTCTATTGCATCTGTAACCTGGGCCCCAGGCTCTTGAAAAATTGCTCTGTCTGCATTTTCGAGCAGTAAAATTTGTCCTTTGGTTTGTCACCAATAACCCAGTTTTGACCACCATTAACTGTCATAATAAAAGGCGTTTGTTCTGTTCTTATCTTATCTGCCCCAGGCAGATCTATCCTGAACCTTTTCTCATCATAGGTAATAATCTCAATGCTTTTTGTAATACTGTCGCCTTCGATTTCTTCAACCTCGATAACAGCTCTCGATCCAGCTTCGACCGTGAATACCGTCAATAGCAAGATTATTGATGCAAGTAATGAAGTTCTGGCATTTTTCATATATCACCATTAGTCGTATCAAACTTGATTTCTACAACTTATTGCAAATGAAGAATTATATTATCGTTGGTACCATATCCTGGTAAAAACAGAGTCATCAAGGCCGTAAAACAAAAGAGCATATAATACTGTTAGTCTTTAGCCGTTGAAATACAGTTGCCTTCCTTACCTTGTGACAGCCTGGTGCCTATACACACGTCAACAGCTCCATCTTTATTAACGTATATGATAAATTGTATCAAAACAAAGGTATATTAATATGACATATATCATATGCATAAACATTTTGGTTGAGTCCACCGTCAAAAGCGGACACAATGCCCAATATTGAGTTTCTGATATTGTATTGATGTCTATCATATTTGCCAAACCGGCCATTTTATATAATACGTTTATGAGCATCATTCTTAGTACATTCTTGATCCTTCTGGGCCTTACTTTGAGCATTTCACCAGTATTGGCTTTTGATAATGATTTCGAAATTAACGATATCAATCTTGACGAAGAGAACTTTCTTGATATAAAAGCACATCGCTTTCGTAAGTCACTTGAATACCAGTGGTTTGATAACATCACGGCCTGGCGTATTACCGGCGCAAGTTTGGACAGCGATCTGACGTTCTTGCAAACTGAACTCAAACTGCAGCATGAATTGTCAGAGTTCGTCAATGTGCGGCTGGAAATTGAACAGGAAGTATTCTATGCAGATAAAGAATTCCCACTTCCGACTACCGAGGTAGAGTTTTATCCATGGGCAGGTAATCTTGGTTTTTCACTTCTCGGTACGCCTGCATATGAAAAGCGAGAAATGGATCTTGGCATAGCGCTGATCTGGGGACGACGCCCCTGGAACTACACACGTTTTGAATATCTCGATGTTGATGCTTTATATAATCAGAAAAACGTCAGTGATAACACCTTCTACAGCAAAGATCCAAAAACTATGAAGCTCGAAGGCGCCTACCAGTTTGGTGAGCACTATAAACTGCGCTTCAATGTTAGTCGTGACAAACCGCTTGAACTTATCGATCCGGACAACAATGGCATTTTCAAGCACGAAGCCAGTGATTATTATTTTTTGCTTGACTACCAGCCCGTGCCAGACTCAGTTATAGGCATAACTGTCAACGGTTTCACACTGGATAAATCCAGTTCAACTACAGGAAAAAACCAGCAACAGGCAACTGATTACTTTTCAGCCGATGTTTACTGGGTGAAGGGCATGGGCAAGCAATACGAACTTCGTGTAGGCACACAGTACGACTATATTACAAATAATATTCGTGATTATATAATAACCAGCAATGACATTGATTACTTCATGAAAACATTGCAGGTCTACACCACAGCCTATCATCCGTTTAATGAACATATGGCCTGGGACCTTGGATTTCATATTGGTCAGGTCGAAGAACAACAAAATTTCCTGCAAGATAACAGTAGAGACACTTTTAACGATGGTGTAGAAGCTAAATTTCGTATGGGCTTTGAGTATTCATCGTCTGACGGTCGTAGTTCGTTACAGTTTAATCTCAGTGTGAATGTTGATGATATCTTCAAAGATCCTGGTGATGGCGCCGGAATCAGTTTTCAGTCAGTGTTCTGAGATAGCCATTACCGATTACTTGCAAACAAGGAGGAGCCCATTCTTCTTTCTCGATGTCCGATAGCGGCCGGCTTTGGTCGAAAGTTTTCATAGGCCTCTACTGGCCGCTTCAAATCAGGTACATACTATTTCAGCTTTAACTTCAACCCAATACGCCTAAAACTCTCAGGATAACAGCCAGAGCTATCACTCCCCAACTGGCGATTAATCCATAATAGTGAATCTTTACATCTGATTTAAGCATTAGCACCAGGGCGATCACTATCATTACAGCATTAAGCATACTGTTCTCTATAAAGCTTTTACCCAGCATGAGATCTACCGAGATAATCCAGCCCTGAAACAGGACAAAAACAGCAAAAAAACGAGAATTTAAAGGCGTTATATCTGTGCTATTTTCACTTTGTGATGCAATCAGAATTGATGTTGCGAAATAGATCAGGATCGGTCCGGTCATCATATACAAAAAACCAGTAAAACCCCATTTATCAACTGAAAGCAGATCGATCACGTGCCAGAACATGTTGAAATATAAAAGTAGAAGAAACCCTAACCAGCCTATCTGAAGCTTACCGTATCCAGAATCTTTGCCTTTTTCCACGATCGTAGAAAAGGTGTTAACAGCATTGCCAACCCCCATTGACAACAGGGTGACGAACATTAGCGCAACCAAAAGCGATGTAGATATTTCCATAAAATTTCCTTTATATTTTTCAGAGGTTCACGGATTATTTAAACTTCTCAAAAGTACCGGGGCGAAATGGCGCCGGTGCAAGGCCTGCTCCATCATAGTCATATCCGTGGGGGCCGAGTGGGGTGTGTAGATTTCAATGCTATCCTGCCCAGATTTTGTTGCAGCCGAACCAGGCACAGCTATGACAGCTGCACATACAAAGCCGAGTAATACTGTCAGTTTGTTCTTCATGGTGTACTCCATAATCTGCCCCGTATAATAAAAAATAAAAAAGCTTATTTTGGAAATAAAAACTGGAAGGTAAAACTCACGCTCCAGTCAGGTGCTGCATCCGGATTAACCACATTATAATAAGCTTCAAGACGTGAATTAATTGCCTGTTGTCCAATCTTAAACACACGTCCGACTCCACGTCGTATTTTCTTCACGTTTGTTTTTCCTCTCTGCCTTACATTTGAGAGAATTAACGCAATGATGTTAATTCTTTGTTGTATTGTTTTTATTCAATAAGTCTTTAGCACCTACTCCCCAATTGCTCAACACCGCTGAAGTGTCACCCAAACTTGCATCGAGTAACTCGATTCTCTCACGGCTCAGAATTTTTATGGAACCGGCAAACGAGGTAGGTGTCCACGGCACCAAAATGGTTACTTGACCGTCATCATGCTCTTCTATCAGGTAAACAATCTCTCTGCTGCCATCCGATGAAGTTAGAATTGCAGGTTTAAATACCCCATCTTCTTTTGCACCGGCTAGTCCTCTGGATAGACCTTTTACCGCTTTGTAGATGGGCAGGTGTCCAAGCGTTTTATTTTCTACCCACAAACCAAAATGTCGCAATAGACTTGAACGAAGAGCCAGGCCGAAAATGAATGACACACCAACAATTAGTATAACTGCTAACAACACCGTCATTTTCACTTCGTCAAATGTTCCTTTTGGAAACAAATCTGCAATGGGTGTTGCCAGTGCCACGACCATCCCGAGTATTTCTGACAATAGCATGTAAAACAAAAGCAGTGGTAACACGATCAACACACCGCCAACCAGTGTAGTTTTTAAAAAGTCTGTAATGTTTTTCATATTAAAATAAGCTCCTTTTGTAATTAATTGATTCGGCTTAATTGTTATTTAGAGAAAATAGTTA
>CAVYHW010000012.1:0-7038 GCA_963768215.1 uncultured Gammaproteobacteria bacterium | reverse complement strand
GATTTTTCACAGCTCAGTGAAGCATATAACCAGGCTGGAAAAGTAGACTGTGTGCTGGAAAAGAAAATCGATATTCGTTGTGAAGTGTCGGTCATCGTTGCCAGAAATGAAGCGGCTGAGCAGGCGAGTTTCCCGGTTGCTGAAAACCAGCATAGAAATGGCATTTTGCACATGAGTATTGTACCTGCGCGTGTTTCTGAAGAGCTCACCAATCGAGCGATTAAAAATGCCACAATTCTTGCGGACGCACTGTCTTATGTAGGTATACTGGCTGTTGAGTTTTTTGTGAGTGACGATAACGTACTGTATTTTAACGAGATGGCGCCGCGTCCTCATAATAGTGGGCACTATACCAAAGATGCCTGTGTAACCTCGCAGTTTGAGCAACAGGTGCGAATGATGTGCGGATTACCGCCCGGCGACACACGGCTTATGTCGCCGGTAGTAATGGTTAACCTGCTGGGAGATTTATGGCTGCCTGACTGGAAGAGTATCTTTACGCAGAAGAATATTAAATTGCATTTATACGGTAAAACCGAAGCGCGTCCCGGTCGCAAGATGGGGCATTTTAACGTTTTGGCGGAAGATGTTGAGTCTGCGCTTTGTGTGGCTGAAGAGGTTTTTGAGAGGCTTAGCAGATAGTCATTTGTCTTTGGTCGTTAGTCGTTTAAAAAGACTAGCGACAGGTGACGTCTACTAACGACGACGCTTTCTATCACGATTCTGATTTCGATTGCCACCGGGCTTGCCCGATCTGGGCTGGTTAGGCCGTGGCCGCCGTTCCATCTTGATGGGCGGTTTCGGAGTTGGTAGTAAATCACTGGTCACCGCTTCTCGGCCTATCTTCTGATCGATGTACTCTTCGATGTCCATGATGTAATGTGCGAAATCTTCGCAGGCAAAACTGATAGCGAATCCGCTTGCACCTGCGCGTGCGGTACGACCGATGCGATGAACATAATCTTCACCGGACTGTGGCAGATCAAAATTAAAGATATGACTGACTGCCGGGATGTGCAGTCCCCGAGCAGCAACATCGGTAGCCACCAGGGTATTAAATTCACCATCCTGAAATTTCTTCAGCAGGCTCTGGCGTTTTTTCTGCGGCACATCGCCGGACAGTAGTGCAGATTTATAACCATTGCCTTCAAGCCAGGCATAAACTTTTTCGGCCACACGTTTGGTATTGATAAAAACAATGCTGCGTGCTGGTTTCAGCTTGTCCATTAATCCGATCAGCAGTGGTATCTTTTCTTCATTTGACGGGTAATAGATGGACTGTTCGATCTTGTCAGCGGTCTTTGTATCTGCCTGAATGCGGACTTCTGCCGGATCGTTCATATGCTCATAGGCAAGTTCTGCAATACGGTGTGACAGGGTCGCTGAAAATAGCATATTCAGGCGTTTGTCGGGCTCAGGGCAACGACGAATCAGGTAGCGGATGTCGTCGATGAAGCCGAGATCGAACATACGATCGGCTTCGTCCAGTATCAGGACCTGGCAGGCTTTCAGGTTAAACACTTTCTGTTTGAAGAAGTCGATGATGCGCCCGGGCGTGCCGATCAGAATATCGACACCTTCTTCCAGCATACGACGTTGTTTATCGTAATCAGTACCGCCATATGACAGACCCAGTTTTAAATCGGTGTATTTGCCTATGGCTGCAGCGTCTTTATGTATCTGTATCGCCAGTTCGCGAGTTGGAGCAAGAATTAATGTTCGTGGCTGGTTCTTCTGATGCTTTTCATGAGCTGGATTGCTTATTAAATGGTTCATACAGGCAACCATAAAAGCCGCCGTTTTACCTGTTCCCGTTTGTGCCTCGCCGGCAACATCTTTACCGGTCAGTAAAATCGGTATACTTTGTTCCTGAATAGGGGTGCAAAATTCGTAACCGGCTTCATCTAAGCCCTTAATTAAACGTGGATCGATATCAAAGTCTTTGAAGCGTGTTTTTGTGAGATGATGATTCATGGGGGCGTAGCATACAGTAAATTGCAATGAACGTCCTTATAGGGGTGTACAAATTACAAAAATAGGCTAATATATGCTCATCATTATCTTGATATTCGATTACTTCGAGATTTAAGCCAGTTTATATTTGTTACGAGCCATTCATTACAAATTCTTTTTTCCGGTCGCGGACGCGATAATTATAAACACATTATTATTTCTATTAAATGAGGTTACACGTTGAGCAACGATATTGTTTATGTAACAGATGATTCTTTTGAACAGGAAGTATTACAGTCTGACATTCCAGTTTTAGTTGATTATTGGGCTGAGTGGTGTGGCCCATGTAAAATGATTGCCCCAATTCTTGACGAGATTGTTGGTGACTATGCGGGTAAACTAAAAATCGCTAAATTGAATATTGATGAAAATTCAGCAACGCCGCCGAAATACGGTATTCGTGGCATTCCCACATTAATGATTTTTAAAGACGGCGATATAGAAGCAACTAAAGTGGGTGCTTTGTCCAAATCACAGTTGACTGCGTTTATTGATAGCAGTCTGTAACGTTATTTGCGTTTTTGCGGCATGCGCAGAATGTGCAGTGCTACTAATGTACAGTACCGCCAACATGTGAGAGCCGAGGGAACGGAAGCTTCGTTCCTTACAATGATTACAGGTAGAGGTAAAGCGATCTGTTTACCTCGATAACATAACAATAAGAAAAATATAGCAACAGACATCAACCATAAGGGTATCTCTGTTAATTCATGAATAAGCATTTTGAATCTCAATCTGTCTTACCCAGAATTAATAGCGGTAACCATTAATCCTAAAACTCAAATCTACAACCTTTCCTATTATGAATCTTTCAGAATTAAAACTAAAACCCGTCCCTGAATTACAGGAAATTGCTGCTTCGATGAAATTAGAGCATGTGTCACGCTCGAAAAAGCAGGACATTATTTTTGCTATTCTCAAAGCGCATGCAAAAGGCGGTGAAGATATTTTTGGTGAAGGTGTGCTGGAGATCCTTCAGGATGGATTTGGTTTTTTGCGTTCGGCGGAAGGTTCCTACCTTGCCGGCCCGGATGACATCTATGTATCACCGAGTCAGATCCGCCGCTTTAGTATGCGAACCGGCGATACGATCTCAGGAAAGATTCGTCCACCGAAGGATGGTGAGCGTTACTTTGCCATGCTTAAAGTGGATCAAATTAATTTTGATACGCCTGAAAGTACACGTAACAAGGTTGCTTTTGAAAACTTAACACCATTACATCCCAATGAGCGTTTGATAATGGAACGCGGTAACGGTAGTACCGAAGATATTACTGCGCGTATTATTGACCTGATGTCACCGATTGGTAAAGGCCAGCGTGGTTTGATCGTATCGCCGCCTAAAGCCGGTAAAACCATGATGCTCAATCATATCGCGCAATCGATTGCAGCAAATTGCCCGGATTGTTATCTCATTGTATTATTGATTGATGAGCGTCCGGAAGAGGTAACTGAAATGGAGCGCAGTGTGCGTGGTGAGGTTGTTTCATCAACATTTGATGAACCTGCCAGTCGTCATGTGCAGGTTGCTGAAATGGTTATCGAAAAAGCCAAACGTCTGGCTGAACATAAAAAAGATGTGGTGATTTTGCTTGATTCAATTACCCGCCTGGCGCGTGCTTATAATACGGTGATACCTTCCTCAGGAAAAGTGTTGACCGGCGGTGTTGATGCACATGCGCTGCATCGTCCTAAACGTTTCTTTGGTGCGGCCCGTAACATCGAGGAAGGCGGCAGTATCACCATCATGGCAACCGCTCTGGTAGATACCGGTTCAAAAATGGATGAGGTTATTTACGAAGAATTTAAAGGTACCGGTAATATGGAGATCCATCTGGATCGTCGTATTACTGAGAAACGTATCTTCCCGGCAATTAATATCAACCGATCAGGTACGCGTCGTGAAGAGCTGCTCACCAAACCGGATGAATTACAGAAAATGTGGATTCTGCGTCGTTTATTGCAGCCGATGGATGAAATTGGTGCTATTGAATTCCTTATGGGCAAGTTGCAGGCAACAAAAACCAATAATG
Organism: uncultured Gammaproteobacteria bacterium; assembly: GCA_963768215.1. Lineage (GTDB taxonomy): Bacteria > Pseudomonadota > Gammaproteobacteria > SZUA-229 > SZUA-229. The sequence continues at coordinate 2,992 of CAVYHW010000012.1, read as the reverse complement.
AATTTTTTGATTCGATGAAAGGCTAGGGAAGACAATGAAAAATGAATAGTGAAAAATGAAAAATTTATAAACAAAAAAACACCCGTTTTTAGCGGGTGTTTTTTTTCGGTTCGTAGGTCAGTATAAGTTATTACCATTGCTGACATTGCCAGCAAAGCTACCGCTTATGTTGGCCCACCTGCTTCATTGATAATAATGTAAAATTTTTCATTTTTCATTTTTCATTTTTCATTTGCCAGCGTTTTCTCTGGCAATCGCCCTATGTCCAATATCAGTTCTAAAGTAAACATTATTCCAGCTTATCTTATTAACCACCTGATAAGCGAGGCTCTGTGCTTCGGTCACAGAATGGCCAAGTGCTACCGCGCACAATACGCGCCCGCCATTAGTGACTACATTGCCGTCTTTTATTGATGTGCCCGCATGAAATACTTTGCTTGATTCGGTTTCGGTATTTTCCAGTCCGCTGATTATGTCGCCTTTTTTATAGCTTTCAGGGTAACCGCCGGCAGCAAGTACCACGCCGAGAGAAACGCGCTCATCCCATAAAGTTTCTGACTGGTCCAGTTTCCCATCAATTGCATCAAGACAATGCTGTGCCAGGTCTGATTTTAAACGCATCATAATGGGTTGGGTTTCAGGGTCGCCAAAACGCACGTTGTACTCCAGTACTTTTGGTACGCCTTCATTGTTGATCATTACGCCTGCATACAGGAAACCGGTGAAGGCGTTACCTTCATCTGCCATGCCTTTGACCGTGGGTTCAATCACCATTTGCATAATACGATCATGCATTTCAGCCGTTACCACTGGCGCAGGAGAATAGGCGCCCATACCTCCGGTATTGGGACCTTTGTCGCCATTATCACGGGCCTTGTGGTCCTGTGAACTGGCCATCGGCAGGATATTTTTACCATCGACCATGCAGATGAAGCTGGCTTCCTCACCGTATAAGAATTCTTCGATGACAACACGTGCGCCGGCATCACCAAATTTATTGCCAGCCAGCATGTCTTTGACGGCAGCGATGGCTTCATCGTTTGTCTGTGCAAGGATTACTCCTTTACCCGCCGCTAAACCATCAGCTTTGATGACAATAGGGGCGCCTTTTTCTTCGATATACTTTTTTGCTGCTTCGATTTCGGTAAAGTTGCCATAAAATGCGGTTGGGATATCATGCCGTTGAAGAAAATCTTTGGTGAATGCTTTTGAGCCTTCGAGCTGTGCTGCTGCTTTTGTAGGGCCGAATATCTTGAGCTCATTCTCGGTGAAGACATCAACGATACCATTGACCAGTGGGGCTTCCGGGCCGACGATGGTTAGATCAATCTGCCTGTCTTTGGCAAAATCCAGCAGAGCCTGGATATTTTCTCCATTTATATCGATATTTTCAATATTGTTTTCGAGAGCGGTTCCGGCGTTACCGGGAGCGACGAATACCTGGTTGACTAAAGGAGATTGAGCGGCTTTCCAGGCGAGTGCGTGTTCACGACCCCCACTGCCAATGACGAGAACTTTCATATTGGTGTTTTCTTGAATTGCTGAAATAAAAAAGCGGTATTTTACACTAATAGCTTATCTGCCTGCCTGTAAAAAAATCGCGGAATAAATTCCGCTCCTACAGATAATTGTGCCCCGTAGCAGCGGGATTTATTCCGCGATCGTCTTCCTTGTTGTATTCTTAATTTTATTACCGGCAGCTATAGAAAAATTGCCATGCTGTATCGGTGATGCCTGCCAGCTCATCCAGCAGTGTTTGCTGGGGAATGGCTTCTTTGGGAAAGACATCAGTGATCTCAATAAACAACTGTGAGTATCCGGCCATTTTATGCCAGTTGTAATCTTCGATGTCTGACGATGTGTTGCACTGATTGCAGCTTATGATTGAGCCAGATTTATGTTGCTGCCAGTCTTTAACTGGTTTTTTACAGTGTGGGCAATGTGGCGCCCGAGATTGCACCTTGCTGTAGATCAGTTCTGCTGTTTCGTATTGGTGTATTTGTATATAACAAAAGTTTTCATTGTTCTCACTCACTGCAAATTGAATGGCGGGAGCGCAGCCCATGTAGGCGATGTAATTCAGGAAATGTTTACCTGTGAAAAAGTTGTTTTGTGACTGGCCCTTAATATTGTTAGAGATAAAGCCGATTTCCTTTAATGCTGATATCAGCTGAGGAATATCTTCTGGCGCAATCCTATGTTTAGCGGGGTGCAGAAAAAGTGAGCACTGTTTGTAACTTGAACTCATGGGTTTGCAATAAGAGAGCTATGATGATTTATCTGAGGCTGGTGATTTGTCAGAGGCCGATGATTTTTAGAAGGTGTTGCTGAGGTTTTATTCTCTGCATCATCATCATCCATGAGAATGCGGTGTGCGGGACCTTCGAGATCGTCAAACTGGTCTGATTTTACTGCCCAGAAGAATACGGCGATGATGATGACCAAAATGATCAGTGCGACGGGCAGTAGTAAGTAAATTATATCCATAAGTTTTTGATGTTAAAAGTCGAGAAAATTATTTTCCACAGATAAACGCAGATGAACACAGATATTAAAAACAAAATCTTTAGATTTATTTAGGGAGCTCTAATAAACTCTAAATAGGTAACTTAAAATTTAGAATAGACAAATTTTATAAAGCAACTAGAAATACTGTAGTTTTTATCTTTAATATCTGTGTTCATCTGCGTTTATCTGTGGATAAAAAAGCTTTTAATATTTTAGTCTGGTGAGTCGCAGTGCATTCAATACAACAACCAGGGAACTAACAGACATGCCGATTGCCGCCAGCCAGGGTTCGACATATCCTGTAGCGGCTGCTGGTATTGCGATGACATTATACAATAGTGCCCAGCCAAGATTCTGCTTTATGATGCCAAGGGTTTTAATGGCTATCAGGTAACCATGGTAGATGTGTTCGATATTGTTACTGATAAGGATCATGTCTGCTGTCGCGGCGGCAAGTTGTGTGCCTTTGCCCATGGCGATCGAG
>CAVYHW010000011.1:0-3637 GCA_963768215.1 uncultured Gammaproteobacteria bacterium | reverse complement strand
CATCTGTGATGCGATTAGCACCCCAACCAGCATACCAACAATACCAAGAACGACAGCCACAATTGCAAACTGTCGGACAACGGTATAATCATATGTCATCGTTTGATTATTCATACTATTGTAGTCCACTTAAGTAGTCATTAAGTCTTATAAAAGGTCTCTATAAGAACTCAGTTTAAAAATTCTGCATTAGCTTAATTTAATAAATAGCTATTTAATCAGTGCAATAACAGCTGTTATTGCACCGTGAATAAGCTAAATCGAGCCAATAACTATCATCAAGCTGTTATCTAAATACAGCTTACCGATAGCGCATTGAAAATCTCGATGTTCTTCCATATTTCTGATGGATTAAGCAAGTACGTTTATTACGTGTAACAGAAACAATCTCACTTATTCGCATTATCAAAAATATGCAGCGGCATTATATTTAATTAACAAAAATAAGACATGACTTATGTCATATTTTTATATTTAAATCATGAATTATTTTCAGGTTATTTATTAAATGCTCAGTAGATTAGCCAAGTTAAGCAGATGAAGTGAGCATTTTAAGCTACGCTGTCAGCTAAGTTGTTTCACCTTCACCAACAATTGTTCTCAGGCGTTGCATATCCAGAATAGTGATACTCCTGCGTTCAACCTCAATAATTTTTTCATTTTGAAAAGCTGCAAACAGGCGACTAACAGTTTCGACAGCCATACCCAGGTAATTTGCTATGTCCTGTCGAGGCATGCTCAGATTAAACTTATCTTCCTTCCAGTGACGCTCTTCCATTCTGCAGGACATACTTAACAGAAAACTGGCCAAACGCTCTTCCGCTGTCATTTTTCCGAGCAGCAAAAGCAACTTATGATCATTATTCACCTCTTTACCCATAATACGGCGTACCTGTCTCTGCAATCCTGGCATTTTATGGCAAAGCGCTTCAAGCTGGTCAATTGGAAATTCACAAACACTTGATGTCTCTAACGCTTGCGCATTGCATGTAAACAGATCATCAGCAAAACCATCCATTCCTAATAACTCGCCTGGAAAATGAAAACCGACAATCTGCTCATCTCCATTGGCACTTTCCATCATGGTCTTAACGCAACCAGAACGTACAGCATAAATAGCCATCATTTTATCGCCATCGCGATATAAATAATCGTTTTTATGTAAAGGCTTTGGTTGATCTACCACAACATCCAGATTTACAAGCTCTGCATCATCCATGCCATGCGAAAAACAAATCTCTCGCAAGTTACAATGGCTGCAACCAACCTTTAAATGATTAGCATCAATATGTTTCAACGTACTCATAGTATGATACAGCCTTTGGTTTCATAGTTTTTGATCCAGTAGATCAATGAAAGAAAGCAGCCTGATCTCCAAACCTTTATTATTTTTATCATTTAACCAATTGATTTGACAAACAACAAGTCTTTTCAGCAATAATAATCAATGAAAAACAGCACAGAACCTACTTTTTGTTTTCATTGCGGCCTTCCTGTCGCTGACAATATTAATATTTATGTGGAATTTAAGGGCGAAAACAAACCCATGTGTTGTTATGGCTGCCAGGCAGTTGCACAGGCCATAATTGACAGTGGCATGGATGATTTTTACAAATATCGCACCAGTACACCAGAAAAACCGGAAGAAATCGTACCCGAGTTTTTACAACAGCTAAAAGCTTACGATTCAAGCGCAGTACAAAAGAAATTTGTTAATGAAACCAACGAAAAAACCGATAGCGGCAAAGCGCTTGAAGTATCACTTATTCTTGAGGGCATTACCTGCGCTGCCTGTGTCTGGCTGAATGAAAAACATCTAAACTCACTGCCAGGCGTGATAAGTGCAAACATAAATTACAGCAACCATCGCGCACGGGTCCGCTGGGATAACAGCAAAATTCAGCTTAGCGACATACTGGAATCGATATCACGTATTGGCTATCTGGCACATCCCTATGATCCCGAACAGCATCAACGCATTCTCGAAAAAGAGCGCAAACAGCAGATAAAACGCCTGGGTCTGTCTGGCGTACTGGGCATGCAGGTCATGATTTTTGCTGTCGCCATGTACACCGGCGACTGGTGGGGCATAGCGGAAAGCTTCAAACAAAGTTTTCGCTGGATCAGTCTGGCACTGACAGTTCCAATACTACTCTACGCATCGAGCGTTTTTTTCAAATCGGCATACAGAGACATAAGCAATAAACGGGTAGGTATGGATGTGCCCGTTTCACTCGGCATAACCATTGCATTTAGCGCAAGCTTCATCAACACGGTTTCAGGTAACGGTGAAGTATATTTTGACTCGGTCGCTATGTTCACTTTCTTTTTACTAAGTGCGCGTTTTTTCGAACTAGGCACGAGAAAGCAGACATCAGAAACCACCGAAGCCCTGCTCAACCTGAAGCCAGCAATCGCGACAAGATTACGTGATTTTCAGGAGACAAGGTCCAGTACCGTTGACTCCCAGGAAAATGTTGCAGTAAGCGAACTCAAATTGAACGACTACCTGCTGGTACGCCCCGGCGAAGTTATTCCTGCTGACGGCTTCATCATCAATGGCAGCTCTGGTGTTAATGAGTCATTAATTACCGGCGAAAGCCTGCCAGTGACGAAAACAATAGACGATGAAGTCATCGGCGGCAGCACAAATACCGAAAGCCCGCTGATCATAAAGGTCAACAAGCTTGGTGAAGACTCGGTACTATCTTCAATTCAGCGTCTAATTGATGAGGCGCAGCATACTAAACCGGCCATCGCAAAACTCGCCGACAGGATCGCCAGCTGGTTTGTCAGCATACTTTTAAGTATCGCGGCGATTGTGGCGTATTACTGGTACACCGTCGATGCCTCACAATGGCTGGAAATCACTATAGCAACGCTGGTTGTCAGCTGCCCGTGCGCACTATCTCTGGCGACACCGACGGCAATTACGGCCGCCAGCGGACAACTGGCAAAAATAGGACTACTTCCCAAACGCGCACATGCACTCGAAACACTGGCCCACGCCACTGATTTCGTATTCGATAAAACCGGCACCTTGACAGAAGGAAGAATCAAACTGGAGGAAATAATTCTAAACACCAGTGAGCACGATAAAGAAAGCATTTTAAACATCGCCGCATCACTGGAGGCAAATTCAGAACACCCGATAGCCAAAGCGATTATTTCCGCCAGAAAAGGTGAATTACAAACCGTAAAAAACCTGGTCCATACCACAGGCCGGGGAATACAGGGCGTGATCGGTGACACAGAATGGTTTATCGGCAATTATGAATTTATTCAGCAGTACAGCGACAAACTATTTGAGGACAACACTAATGCAACAAACAAGATCTATCTGGCAACAAAACAGCAATGTGTTGCGATATTTATATTATCTGACAGCATCAGGAAAGAGGCAAAACCACTTATCGAACAACTACATGCACACCATAAACATACCTATCTGATGAGCGGCGACAGAATGGAGAATGCCAGCAGCATAAGCGGCCAGCTCGGCATTCAAAACTGCCATGCGAATTTAAAACCTGAAGACAAACTGAGTAAGGTAAAGGCTTTACAGCAGCAGGGAGCGATAGTTGTGATGACAGGCGACGGTGTAAATGACGCACCCGTACTGGCCGGTGCTGACCTC
>CAVYHW010000010.1:0-14842 GCA_963768215.1 uncultured Gammaproteobacteria bacterium | reverse complement strand
TATGACACCTATTCAACTCCATCGTATTGCTCCTCTCGGTTGTCATGATCATCATCCGACGACCGTCATTCAACGATAACTTTTGGGTCTACCAAGGATTGGTCACTTGGAGTGTCAAAGAACTGGGTGCCGGGTGTGCCTGATAGAATCATCACGTGCAGCAGCAAAACGCTTGACATTTCATCACAAGTGAATTTGCTGCTCTCACCAGAGGCAATGCCAGTGGGAAAGTGAGACCTTTGGAAACTCCTATCGCTTTGGTGCTCCAACAGCTTTCCCCATCGCTTGGCTATTTTGTTTACAAAGTCTTGTGTGTCGGCAGAGAAGACTCGCCAAGCGTTTGCCTTTCATCGGCTTTGGCTGAGTGGGTTTCCAGGTTTCTGACCAGGACATTGTATTCACCCCTTTCCTGGGTGGCGTCGCATCCACCTTAACTGCTACAGCTAAAATAGCGAGAATAACCGGGGCAGCCGTAGTTCCGTTTTACCAGGTAAGGTTAGATGATGCTAAAGGTTATAAACTTATTATAAAGCCAGAACTGGAAAACTTTCCTTCAGATGATATCGAAGCCGACAGCGCACGGGTAAACAAAGCAATCGAAAACATGGTTTATGAATGCCCCGGGCAATACCTATGGTCACATAAACGATTTAAAACACAAGCTGATCGAAAAACCAATATTTACGCTAAGCCCGAATAATTCACAGGAACACTCATAAATCTTACTTTACACAATCATCGTTACCGGTAATATCAGCATTTTGAAAACTGACATTGTACACTCTGCGACGTTATGCAGTTTTTGGAAAAATATCAGTGGCCCCATGATTGATTTCTCTTGGGTACGATTCACCTGTAACCATAGCTATGGCTATGCTTTTCTGCGAATAGTACAAACTGGCTCACTCATATTTCCCCAAAACTCTGCATTCCTGTGAACTATCCGGGTTGAATTATCAATGCTACTCTATCGCCTGTTAATAATCATTTTAAGCCCGGTCATCCTGGGACACATAATATGGAAGGCAGTAAGCAATAAACATAGTCGTTATTTCTGGCAGCGTCTGGGATTTGGTTATTCAAAACTGCCCAAAAGATGTTTATGGTTTCACTGCGCATCCGTGGGCGAAGTGAATACCTTACTACCGCTATTAAAAAACCTGCATTCAAAAAACGATCAATTAAATTTCATCATCACAACCAATACCATTACTGGCGCAAAAATTATCAGACAGCAAAATCTTGATTACCTGTTTCACGGTTACCTGCCTTTTGACTGGGTTTTCAGCATTAACCGTTTTATAAAAACGGCAAACCCCACAACACTTTATATCCTGGAAACTGAAATATGGCCAAACCTGTTTGACTTATGTTTCAACAATGGCATCGCGATACACATATTAAACGCACGTTTATCCAGTAAAACCACCACGACAAAACCCTGGGTTAAATCTCTGCTAAAAACAGCGCTGTCGAAAGTTGACACTATTGCTGCCCGCACAGATCAGGATGCTGATGAGTTTGTACGACTCGGCGCTGATAAAAATAAAATATCAACGGCAGGTAACTTAAAGTTCACCACGGCGCTTATTGACCATCGATCAACAGAAGATAATAATTTTTCTATAAACCGGGATTATGTGCTTGTTGCCTCCACGCATGACGATGAAGAATTTCAGATTTACACCATCTGGAAAAAACTTAATCGAAAAGAGCTTCTTATTATCGCGCCAAGACATCCTGAACGGGCAGCATCCATTGTCAAAAAACTCGATTGCGACAAACTTTCCATAAGAAGTAAAAAACAGCCGGTAACAGATGAAACCAGGGTATTTTTACTCGATACAGTCGGTGAGCTAAAAAACTATTTTAAATACGCAAAACTTGTCATTATGGGCGGTTCGTTTACACCCATAGGCGGGCACAATATTTTAGAACCCGCCAGTTATAACAGGGCAGTTATCACCGGGCCTTACATGGAGAACTTTAAGCAGGAGCTTGCATTAATGCTTGAAAAAGAAGCCATCATTCAGCTTTCCTCTATAGATGAATTAGAACAACAGTTAAGCAAACTTTTAAATGATGAAACATATCGAGAAGGTTTGCAGACGAATACAGCAATGTTAACGCATAATGTTGAGGAAATTTTGCAGGACTATAGCGACCTGATACTTTCATCAAAGAATTAGTTGGCAGTTGGCAGTTGGCAGTTGGCAGTTGGCAGAAATTTTAAAAGTTTATTTCTGTTTTAATACAGTTTTCCGTTTTTTACTGATAACTGCCAACTTATAACTTTCTTTTCACTTATATCCTTCTAATAACGCCGTCCAGTTAGTATCATCAAAATTAAAACCATCCGTTTTATTTTTGAACTTCAACAATGACCGTTTTAGACGCGCAAGATTGGCCATTTTCCATGATGTCGAACCAGTCCTGATATAACTGTTATCAAAATCAATTAAATAAATTTCTTCTGCATCAGTCACAAGAATATTTCTGGCATTTAAGTCAGCATGATAAACATTATGCTGATGAAATAATTTGATGCAGGTGCCGATTTTTTTCCATTGTTTTGCATCAATGCTGTTTTCAGTTAATATATCAGCAAGCGTTTTTGAACCTTTTATTTCCTCAGTGATTAAATCCGCCCGGTATGAAAATAATGCTTTTTCAACATGCGCTGCCACGGCTTGCGGAACGGGTAAACCAAGATGATGCATTTTATTAAGCAGACGCCATTCCTTGAATGCACGGCTATTTTCGACATTAAAGCCCAGGTACCTGTCTTTTACTAAAGAGGCAACCGCACCGCCACGAAAGTAATGTTTTAAAACCAGTGATTTGTCGCCAAAAGAAAAATAGATGACCCTGGCTCTGCCAATGCCGGCTCTATTGCCGGTTCCACTGCCGGTTCCGGCAATCACAGCAGGTGATGCTGAATTGTTTTGCTGAGTCTGCTGATTAGTGTGATAATCGCGATCAAATAACTGCAATGTCGGTTCGGCCAAAATGCTGGCATCATATATAATATATGAGGACACACTGTTGCTGACCCTGGTTTTGCAAATTTTGGTTTTGCTTATTTTGCCTGATTTCATAACCTGATTACATAAATAATTGAAGCATTATCCAGGTATCAATCCAAAGATTTTTTATGGCGCCCTCACCGACATTTTCCCGCAATAATCCGCCAGAAACATTATGTCTGCTTCGATTGTCCGCATTAGGCGATATTACGCATGTTTTACCGACTTTGCGAACCTTACAAAAACATTGGCCTACCACTAAAATAAGCTGGATCATTGCCAAATCAGAATATCAACTGGTCAAGGACATCAACAACGTAGATTTTATTGTTTTTGACAAATCAGCAGGGCTATCGGCTTACCCTGATTTAAAAAAGCGAATCAAACATAATCTCAAAGGTAAAGCTTTTGATGTTTTGTTTCATATGCAACTGTCCCTGCGGGCATCAATTGCCAGTTTATTTATACCTGCACACATCAAACTTGGATTTGACAGGGCCCGCGCCAGAGATATGCAATCTATCTTTTGTAACAGGCAGATCGAGCCTCAGTCAACACGCCAGCACGTACTGGACAGCTTTCTGGAGTTTCCCCGTTATTTTGGCCTTGATCCAGTTATAGAATGGCAGTTACCTGTCTCTCAGGCAGCCATTGAGTCAATAAAACATAAAATTCCCATGAATGAATCAACAAGGGATAAAAAAATCTTCGTTATCAACCCATGCGCTGTTGCCAAATCTAAAAACTGGCGTAACTGGACAGTAGAAGGGTACGCTGCAATTGCAGACTATGTCAGCACAAAATATGATATGCAGGTTGTGCTGACGGGAGGTTATAGTCAACTTGAAAAAGACACCGCAGAAGAAATCATGGCGCTATGTAATACTGCAAAGTTTAATAATACAAAACCTGTCAACCTGATTGCATCAACCAGCATTGATGAACTGGTAGCCGTATTACAGCTGGCTGACATGGTACTGGCGCCGGATACCGGTCCGGTCCACATTGCCAGTGCTTTAGGCACAGAAACCATCGGCCTGTATGCAGCAACTAACCCGGAGCGTGCAGGGCCATATAATCACAGGCAATATGTCGTCAACAAATACCCAGAAGCATTGCTGCAATATTACCAGCAAAGTGTGGACCAGGCTTCCTGGGGGAAAAGAATTAAAACCGCAGCATGCATGAATTTAATTTCTGTTGGTGATGTAACAGAAAAAATAGAAAATATTATAAAAAACACAAATTAATATGACAAGCACCTACAAAATTATTGGCTGCATTCCCGCACGGTATGCATCATCTCGTTTACCCGGCAAACCTTTGAGAGAGATTTCAGGCAAGCCAATGATTATTCATGTTGTTGAAAGGGCCAGACAGGCATCAACACTGTCTGACGTTATCGTGTTAACCGATGACCAAAGAATTTTTGATGTTATTAATGCAGCAGGTTACAGGGTTGCCATGACATCAGAAAGTTGCGCTTCAGGCACAGACCGTATCGCTGAATTTATGCAGCGGTCTGACGCCGATATTTTCGTCAACATACAGGGCGATGAAGTCACGCTGAATCCGCAGCACATTGACCAGCTGGTAAATAAATTTATCAAACAGGAGCAGCCGCAGATGGGGACCCTGTCTCACTGGTGCACAGACAGGTCCGTTTTGGCCGCCCCCTCCAATGTTAAAGTTGTCACTTCCACCAGCGGCAATGCCCTGTATTTTTCCAGGAACATGATTCCAGTTACGCAACAGGGTGAAATCGCAGAAAAAGGCCAGATCCATATTGGCATTTATATCTATACTCGCGAGACATTGAACCGGCTAATGCATTTAGAGCAAACTCCATTGGAACAAACCGAAAAACTGGAACAGCTACGCGCGCTGGAAAATGATATTTCTATTAATGTGACCACACTGGACGATTACCAGGGACTGGCGGTAGATACACCGGAGGACCTGGAAAAAGCCAGAATGTTATTTAAATCATGGTTGTGAAGTTATTGGCACTTGGTCTTTGGTCGTTCGTTGTTCGTCTTTAGACCAGCAACCAACGACAAAAGACAAACGACCTCTCTAATATTCACATCCGTGATATGAGTTATCATATTCAGCCTTTTTCTCAATACTGAATTCATCCCTGACCTGCCCTTTGTTATTAATAAAACGTGCTATCAGCTTGTTGTTATCAACATCAATAACAACAGAACCCGCTTCCAGTAATCCAACATGATGCACCGGGTGGTCAAGCGGCCCCTGGTCCACTTTTGAAGATGAACCCGCAACCACATACACAGCTCCCTGATGTCGCCCGGGCTGCAATGGTTTTATATATTGCTGGTGCTTATTATTAACACCTGTTGAAACAATGCTGGCTGATACAAAAGTTGCTGAGTCAGCGTAAGTACAATCAATCAAATAAGAACGCTCATACATATGACTGTGGCCGGATAACACCAGGTCCACACCAGCCTGCTCCAGTATTGGCAAAATATTCTTACGCATCTCCTGCATTCGTCCCCTGCTGTCCGATGAATCATCTGAATCATGCGTGCCTTTGGTATAAGGCGGATGATGAAACGCAACGATTACCCAGGGTTTGTCATTGAACGCTAAATCTTTCTTTAGCCAGTTGGCCATATCACCTGTGGCAGAGCGATCACTATCTTCTGAGTCCAGCATCACAAAGTGAACATTTGAATAATCTAATGAGTAATAATTTTCCGTACCCGATGCAACACCGCCTGCTTCAGCATTTTCAGGTAAATCAAATATTCTAAAATAGGTCCATCGGCGTTCGTCATGATTGCCATACACCGGCCATAACGAGGTATTCGTAGTTAATTCTGCAAAGGTATCAAACAACGCCGCCTGGTATTGCTCATTAGTTCCTGATCGATAAGCAATATCGCCTAATGAAATCCAGACATCAATAAGTGATTTTTTGCCTGCCTGCAAAGGATTTTCTCTCATCCAGTTTATAGCTGAATCCCGAACCTGATTTAATACATTCCCAGCCTGGCCTGGATCACCAATCACCCAGACACGAGTTGGAACGACTTTTTCGGGATGCGTATTAAACCAGTGTTTTTCAGGGCTAATAACCTGCGTGCCGCTTATTTCAGCGACCTCGTAATAATATCGTGTTCCCGGTTTTAAACCGGATATTTTTACACTGTGATTTTTAGTTGCTGATGGCTCAATCTCCAGATTTGATATATGCTCTTTGTCTTCGCCGTAATGCACAACTCCAAGCTGGTTGTTTTCAGTCATCCAGCGGATAATCACGCTGTCCTGCGTTAACATTTGAAGATAAGGCGCACGGTAACCTGTTAGCAGGCTATCTTTAAATACAACCACAAAACGAGCTACCGCATAAACAATAGCAAGAATGATTAAAACTGTAACAAGCTTTTTTAATAACGACATGATCAACAGTAGGGTATACCAGAAGGATATATATCAAATCAATTATGATACAATACGTGGCGTTTTGTAATATCTAATTCGTATATATTTTACCTGTTAGTTTGGCTTGTTAGTTTGGTATATTAGTTTAAGCCGCAACAATTGAGGACAACTCTGATTAAATATCAACTATTATGGCAATGTCGCCATTTCATCACTACTCAACAGCCATAAAACTACGGCAATAATACCTCTACATCTGCTCAAATTATCATCCAATAATGACGTCATTTATCAATAAGGTTCCACGTCTGCATTTGTACGTTATAACCGTATTATTTCTGTTTCTTATTATACAAACCGGCCTGCGTTTAATTTTCTGGTTAAAATTTAATGACCCGGCCGACCCGGTTTCAAACAATGACCTGCTCTGGTCGCTTTATCTCGGAATGAAATTCGATTTACAGGCCTCGCTCGGCGCCCTGCTGCCGGTTTTATTACTCGGCTGGATCAAACCTCTGCACCCTGTTTACAGTCAATGGGGGAAACGATTATGGGGGCTGTATATAAGCCTGGCGTTTATTCTGATGTACCTGGTATATATCACCGATGCCGGACATTATGCTTATTTACAGCAACGCTTAAATGCCACAGCACTGCGTTTTCTTGAAAATCCATTCATCTCGGCCAAAATGGTATGGGAAACTTACCCGATTATCAGTGGCAGCTTAATCTTTTGCCTTGTTAATGCCGTAACGATTTTTCTGTTTCTAAAACTGACAGGAAAAATAAATAACTCAAACACGATAAAGTCATACTGGTCACAAAAACGCTGGTATCACAATACAGCACTTGTTCTGCTTACCATTGCTGTCGTATTTTCCGGCCTGATGGCAAAAATCTCCTGGTACCCTTTACGCTGGAGTGATGCTTTTTTTAGCACACATGCCTACAGTGCACAGCTAGCGTCAAATCCCGTCATTTATTTTTCAAATACATTAAAAAATGTTGCTGAAACCTATGATATAGAAGCAGCCAGACAGGCCTACCCTGCTATGGCCGAATACCTGTCGGTGCAACATCCGGACGAAACCAGGCTAAATTATGATCGCCACTATAATTTCCCAGCTTCAGAAAAAAATAAAACCAATGTCATTGTTGTCATTCTGGAATCATTTGCATCCTATAAAACAAGCCTGTCCGGCAACCCGCTGAAGCCAACCCCTAATATCGCGAAACTGGCCAGTGAAGGTTATTACTTTAAGAACTTTTTCACCCCAAGTACGGGTACTGCCCGCTCCGTATGGACATTTGTTACCGGCCTGCCTGATATAGAAAAAAACAAGACATCAAGCCGAAACCCCCTCATTGTAGATCAGCACACCATTATCAACGCCTTTAAGGACCACAAAAAATTATATTTTTTAGGCGGCAGCGCCAGCTGGGCCAATGTTCGCGGTCTGCTGTCATCCAATATCCCAGATTTGAAATTATATGAAGAAGGCAGTTATGACTCGCAGGTTATTGATGTCTGGGGCATTTCGGATTTAAGCCTGTTCCGTGAAGCCAACGCAGTGCTTAAAGATGAAACTCAGCCATTTTTTGCCATCATTCAAACCTCTGGCAACCATCGCCCTTACACTATACCTGATGACAATGAAGGTTTTGAGCTGTGGACAGAAAAAGACCTGCCGGGTGATATAACAAACTACGGATTTGCCTCGCTTGAAGAATTAAACTCATTTCGATTCATGGACCACAGTATCGGGCATTTCATAAAAATCGCCCAGAAAGAACCTTATTTCGATAACACACTGTTTGTTTTCTTCGGCGACCATGGCATTCATGCACCCACTGGCAACCATGTGCCCGCTTATGAGTCCCAGCTTAAACTGCAGGGATTGCGTGTACCACTGGTGTTATACGGAAAAAGCGTTATCAATAATGCCAGAGTCTTTGATACAATAGCCAGTGAAGTCGACGCATTGCCAACCATTGCCTCTGTAACACAAACCCGTTACCTGAATACAACGCTTGGTAGAGATTTGACCGATGATACTTTTAACGAAAATAGTTATGCATTCACTATTGAACATGGCAGTGGCCGTACTATCGGGTTAATATCGGACGAATATTATTTGTTGATGCATCCGGATGGCAGTAATAAAAGCCTGCATCATTTGAGCAGTGACAATCCGCGTGCTGATGCTTCAGCTGAAATGCCTGAAATGGCAGATTTGTTAACTACAAAACTGACCGCACTATGGAACACGATTCGATATATGCGAGAAAACAACAAACAGGACTAGTAAACAGGTCTGGAAGACAGGTCCGGCAAACATAACAAATACTGATACAGTCACTAAATTATTGATGGCCGAAATCAGTATTAACCAGATACAGTAAATAAACCTGGTATAACAAACATAAGAATAGGCAGAGGTAGTCAAACATCATGGATTCAAAAAAAATTCTCATTACCGGTGGTGGTGGTTTCCTGGGCTCACACCTTTGCGAAAGACTGCTAAACGAAGGCCACGAAATCATTTGCCTGGACAACTTTTTTACCGGCAACAAACATAACATCGTTCACCTGATAGGTCATCCGCGCTTTGAAGTACTGCGTCATGACGTTACCATGCCACTTTATATAGAAGTGGATGAAATTTACAACCTGGCCTGTCCTGCCTCACCCATTCATTATCAGCATGACCCGGTGCAGACGACAAAAACCTGTGTGCATGGCGCAATCAATATGCTTGGCCTGGCAAAACGTACCGGTGCAAAAATCATGCAGGCATCAACCAGCGAAGTCTATGGTGACCCTGAAATACATCCACAGGTGGAATCATACTGGGGCCGGGTAAATCCCATCGGCATTCGCTCCTGCTACGACGAAGGTAAACGTTGCGCAGAAACGCTATTCATGGATTATTACAGGCAACATGGTATGGATATAAAAATTGCACGTATCTTTAACACCTACGGCCCAAAAATGCATGCCAGTGATGGACGTGTGGTGTCCAACTTCATTGTTCAGGCGCTCAAGGGTGAAGATATAACGATATACGGTGACGGCCAGCAGTCGCGTTCATTCTGTTACGTTGATGAAATGGTCGATGCCTTTATACGCTTAATGGGCACAGGTAGCGACTTTATGGGTCCGGTCAATCTGGGCAACCCGGCTGAATTCACCATTCGTGAACTGGCGGAAAAAACACTGGCCATGACAGGTTCAAAATCATCACTCATCAATGAACCACTGCCGGAAGACGACCCAAGACAACGCCAGCCTAATATTACGCTTGCGAAAGAAAAACTCGGCTGGGAGCCTGTCATTAAACTGGATGAAGGCCTGGCCAGAACAATTGATTACTTCAAGTCCGTTCTGTAACTTGCTTATGACATTCCAGTAAAACTCTGGCTAATCAAATACTGGCTAAATCAGGTAATGGCTAAAATCAGCGCATGTATCATTTCGTTTAACGAAGAAAAAAAGATTGAAGACTGTTTGAAAAGTCTTGAAAACATCGCTGACGAAATAATAATCGTTGATTCATTAAGCACTGATAACACGGTAAAAATAGCTGAAAAGTATACCGATAAAATATTTCATCAAAAATTTCTCGGCCACATTGAACAGAAAAATCTTGCCGTTGAAAAAGCAGGTAATGACTGGATACTAAGCCTTGACTGCGACGAAAGACTATCAGAAGAACTTCAGCAGTCCATACTAAAAATAAAAAACGACCTGGATAACGCCGATGCTTATCGCATGCCAAGGAAAACGTTTTATATTTATCGCTGGCTCAATCATTGCTGGTATCCCGACCTTAAAACACGTTTATTCAACAGAAAAACATCACACTGGGGCGGTACCAACCCGCATGACCATATAATTACCCAGGGCAACAATATTGTTCGCTTAAAGGGCGATATATATCACTACTCTTTTGACAGTATCTCGGGGCACCTGAAAACCATCGATAGTTTTACCGAGATTGGTGCAAACGAAATCGTTAAAAAGAACAAAAAAGTCACTGTATTTAGCCCGCTAACCCATGCAAGCTGGACCTTCCTTAAACTCTACATTTTCAAGCGCGGTTTCCTTGATGGTTTTGCCGGTCTGGTAGTATCGGTGCTGTCCTACATGCATGTATTCATTAAATACAGCAAGGCCTATATAAAATACAGGCAGGCAAAACAAAAATGAACGTACTGGAGCTGTGTTTATCCTCAGGACTGGGCGGACTGGAACTCTACGTTTTTCGTTGCAGTGAAGCACTGGAAAAAAGTCAGGCAAACTCAAACAAGGTACTTGCGGTAATAACTAAAAATAGCAAGCTTGATGATTATTACAGGGCAAACTCAGATATTAAGACCCAATACATAAAACACTTTTTTTCTCCACTGCCTTTAGTCAACGCCCTAGAACTGGCGCGTATCATTGATAACAATAATATTGATATTATTCATATGCACTGGGGAAAAGATTTACCACTGGCCGCCTTTGCCAAAACCTTCTCAAAGCGCAAACCCGCGTTAATATATACCAGGCAAATGATGATCACACGGCGGAAAAATGATTTTTATCATAACTTTCTCTACCGCCAGATGAACCTGTTATTAACCATTTCAAAAGAACTTGAAGGTTTGTGCAAAAAATACATCCCTTTATTATCAGACAGAATCACCACTTTATATTATGGCGTTAAAGAACCTGATAAATTCCTGGATGAAACCGATATTCAGAAACAGCGTGAAAAACTTGGATTCGCAAAAGATGACTTCATTGCCGGATTAATTGGACGGCTTGAACAAAGCAAAGGTCAGCATTTATTGATTGAAGCCATCCATAAGGCAAAACAGAATAATCAAAATATAAAAGCACTCATTATCGGTCACGAAATGAATCCCGGCTACAGGGACCTGCTTAAGGAACAGGCCACCAGGCTTGGTGTTATTGATAACATCATATTCCAGGATTTTGTAACTAAACCACAACAGCTCATGCAACTATGCGATTGCGTCATACTGGCATCCGGCCAGGAAACCTTTGGACTTGTATTACCCGAAGCAATGCGTGCAGGCGTTGCAGTTATTGGCAGTAATAGCGGCGGTGTTCCTGAAATCATTGATCATGAAGAAACTGGGCTTTTATTTGCTAGCGGCGATGCCAACAGTCTTTACCGGGAAATTGAACGCCTCTACCTCGATGCAGATTTCACCAGTAAACTTGCACAAAAAGCAAAATTAAAAGCTGATAAAACATTCAATAACGATACGCACTTTCAAACACTGGAAAATATGTTTATAGAAGAATCCAGAAAATGAGCATGAAAATCCTCGCAATACGAGTCGGCCGTGTTGGCGACACCGTCATGATGACACCGGCCCTGACCGCACTATTACAATATTACCCTGATGCAGAAATCACCTTGCTATTAAGCCCTGTTGGCAAATTACTGTTAACAGATTTCCATCAAAATATAAAGAATATCTGGACATGGAACCGCAGCGGTCTGATAAAGCCTGTTATCGATAAAAATAATATTTTAACAAAACTCAAAACATCGAATTTTGACAAAATTATCTGCTTTGATACTAGCCCTCGCATTGCC
Organism: uncultured Gammaproteobacteria bacterium; assembly: GCA_963768215.1. Lineage (GTDB taxonomy): Bacteria > Pseudomonadota > Gammaproteobacteria > SZUA-229 > SZUA-229. The sequence continues at coordinate 2,787 of CAVYHW010000010.1, read as the reverse complement.
GGTTTATTTGGCAATATTGAGACAGAGTTCTATCAATACAAAGGCTCGCCTGAATTAAAACACTGTGCCAAAGCCTACCTGGATTTTCTCGCAGAGATATGCAACAAACCCGTAGTTAACACATATAACTTTTTGCCTGTAAAAGAAGAAGCTCGCAAACAGATAAATGACGAATTAAAAAACTATGGCATCTCTGTTAATGACAGGATCCTGATGATCCACCCAACCTTCAGTGGTTATTCCCGCTTCGGCATCAGAAAACGAAAAGCAAAGTTGCGCAAACTGTGGTCGCCTGAAAATTACGGAGAGCTGGTTAAAAAAGTAACTCAAATAAAAACCGGACCAAATACGGCGGTAAAAGCATTGATGATTTTACTGCCGGATGAACTATATTTTGGTGAAAAGATAGTCGAGCACAGTGATAACAATATCCTGCTACTTAAGTCAGAATCGACCTTCGAGCGTTACAAAGCGATGATACAAAGAGCGGACATCTTATTGACACCCGATTCCGGGCCCATGCATATGGCATCAGCCTTAGACACTAGAATAGTTGCATTTTTCTCGATGAAGGACCCGGGTGACTGTGGACCTTATATGGACCCATCGAAATTCATTATTCTGCGCTCAGAAAATACAACACAGCCGGAAAAAGGCATTAACGCGATTGATGTTGATACTGTTTTTTACGCCTGCAATAAATTTTTAACAGAAAGATAACAGCCGTACGTTTTACTGATAATGAATCAGCCAAAAAGAATACTGGTTATACGTAATGATAAAATTGGCGACTTCATGCTTGCGTGGCCTGCATTTTCATTATTAAAAAAACAGTATCCGGATAGTGAAATAACAGCGCTGGTACCAGAGTATACAGCACCATTAGCAGAACAGTGTGAATGGATCGACAGGATATTGATCGACTCAAAAAACCAGGCCTCCTGTATCAAAGACGTATTGAGCCTGTCAAAAAATATTAAGGCGCATAAATACGATGTTTCAATTTCTCTTTTCTCAGAAGCAAGGACCTCTATCGCATTATGGCTCGCAGGCATAAAAACACGAATTGGCCCTGCAAGCAAACTGGCGCAATTATTCTTAAATAAAAAACTGAGGCAGAAACGATCACTTTCTTTAAAACCGGAATACGAATACAACCTTGATTTAGTTAAACACTATATCAGGTTAAATAATGATTCACCCGTTGATATACCGCCACCGCCCTATCTAAGCTTCAGGCAAAATGAAGTTCGACCGCTTAAGGACAAGCTAATAAAAGAAAAGGCCATAGCTGATGATTCACGTATCATAATCATTCACCCGGGCACCGGCGGCTCTGCAATTAACCTTTCTCTCGAGCAATACGCTGAACTCATCGACAACATTGCCCGGCAAAGTAATGCATATTTTGTTATCACAGCCGGGCCAGGTGAAATCCAGATTGCCGAAAAGTTATCTAACCTTCTTAAAGAGACCAAACACCATATTCATTCATCGACAGTTGGAATTATTGATTTTTGTAAATACATAAGCATAGCTGATGTATTTATCAGTGGCTCTACCGGCCCCCTGCATCTTGCCGGCGCATTGAACCTGCAAACGGCTGCATTCTATCCGGCAAGACAATCTGCAACATCTTTACGCTGGCAAACTCTTAATTCTACGGACAAAAGATTAAGCTTCTCACCTGAAAACTATACAGGTGAAAATGATATGCAGCAGATCGATATAGAAAAATCTGCCAAAGCAATTATCGAAATGTTTTTATCCTGAGCAAATACTGTATATGAATACTGTTACAAACAAGGCCACATCTACAGTCATCGTATCCGTCTATGTTGATTATGTTGCCTTGCAGCTAATTTTAAAAAGCCTGCAGCAGCAGACTGCAGATACTTTTGAAGTAATAGTTTCTGAAGATGGCGAGTCAGAAGACATTAAAAAATGCGTAACCAAATTCAGCAACACAAATTTGAAAATACTGCATTTAACTCAGCAAGATATCGGTTTTAGAAAAAATATTGCTTTAAACAGAGCAATAAAATCCGCTAATACTGACCACTTGATTTTTATTGATGGTGACTGTGTACTTCATCCATGTTTTGTAGAAGCACACCAATATTTTGCCAGGCCCGGAATTGCATGCACTGGCAGACGGCTTGAACTCGGCAAATATTTTTCTAAAAAGTTGCGTAATAGCGATATGCAGCTGAGCCAGTTAACAAACAGGTTTCTATATTATCTAAATACTCTCCCGCTGCTATTTGATAGCGCGAAAAATGTTGAGAGCGGTTTATACAGCAAGCTGCTCAACAGGTTGACCAGGAACAAAGAAATAAGATTACTCGGGTGCAATTTCTCCTGCCAGAAACAGGACCTTTATAAAATCAATGGTTTTAATGAAGAATACATGGCAGCCGGTATAGGCGAAGACAGTGACATAGACTGGAGATTAACAAGATCAGGCGTGAAAATTAAAATGTAAAATTCTCCGCCATCCAGTACCATTTATATCATCCAAGAACTTACAGTCCTTCAGAAGTTAACGAAGAGATACTGCAAAAAACAAAAGAACTGAATCGGCTGATCTGTGAAAAAGGCCTGAAGAAATAATTGCACCCGAAACTTGCGGGCGCTTAAATTACTTCTGATATATTTTTTTCAGGCATCCTCCGGTAGCTTAAGTACCAATTACTGATCAGGATTTTTTCTGAAATACACCTATCCAGGCACTGGGTTCTCCGATAGTCCTGAAGGACAGCCTGTAGACCAGGTGTAGCAACCTGT
>CAVYHW010000009.1:0-9056 GCA_963768215.1 uncultured Gammaproteobacteria bacterium | reverse complement strand
AAACCGCCGACTTTTCTACATGACGCGTGGTGCCGGCCGCATCGTCGACCTGACCAAACCGATCGTCTCGCAGCAGTGTGCGGATCAATGATGTTTTGCCGGCATTGGTGTGACCTACCACAGCAACTTTAATTGGCGGGTAACTTCTGCTGTGTGTTAAGTCTGTCATTGTGCTAAACCAGCCTCAAACTAATAACGTGATCAACAGGCACCTCGCAAGCCTCTGCCAGCCGGTACCAGGCCGCCAGTCGATTGCCTGAAACGGCTTGTTCCATGTTATTTAGTTGTACCTGGCTTTGTAATAATACCAGCCAGCGCTGCTTACTGTTTGTCATCAAACTGGTAATGGTACGCTGCACACCACGATCAGGTGGCCTCGCAGACGATACCGCCACGGCAATGAGAGGACAGGTATTAGCTTGCAGGTGCTGCACAATTGATCTCAGTGATTCACGATCAACTACGTGTCCAAGAACATTAGCAGTATCAATAGATGCCACTGGCCAGCTTATGCTGTCGCCAAGCTCGACCGCCACCCAACATGTTTCTTCTGGCAGTGTATGCGGTACAGGTGTTTTAGAAGATATGCCAGATGCAGGACTGGCAGCGGTTTCAGAAATAGCAGGGGGTGAGATATCAGCATCAATAACCAGACCATGACTCGCCAGTGGCATCAACTGCTGGCGCAAACTCACATAATAAGGCAGATAAAAATCGAGCACGAAGCCGCGACGAGCATAAACACACATCAGTGCAGACCAGCTCCAGAGCAGTATTCGCGGCAAGATGCCATAAATAAGTAACGCTCCCAGCAAAAACTGCGCCCAGCGGTAACGATGCACATCCGTTAATGTTTCGACCACACCAGTTCGTGTATCCTGAACCTGGTCAGCTGTCGGTGTAGCAAAGCCTAATACCTGCAGTGGTGTGCTTAAAATCTCGGTGAGTTTTACAAAGGCGGTATCAGACAACAGGGTGGTGCCCCAGACAAAATCATATTGACGAAGCATTAACAGCAGCAATAAAAAGACCAGACCGGTAAGCAAATAAGCCAGCCATAATTGATGCGTTATTTTACTCAATTGCCACTTTCCCACATCGCCAGAAAAATTACATGCCAGCCAGGCGCGGTCAGCCTGATTGCCTGCCTGTGAGCTGGCCTGTGTGCTGGCATGGTTACTGGTGATTTTGCTAATCTGTCTTTTACGCTGAAAATGGCGAGTTAACCAGCTTATTAGCCTGGCAAGCACACCGGCTGTCAAACCTTTCACATTCAGGCTGACGCCAGCGAGCCACAACAACATCGATAAGAAATTAAAACCAAGCAGGACAAGCAGCAACCAGTAAATATTAATGGTATGACTGTCACTGATTGCATATATTATTCCCAGCGCACCTAACAAAGCCGCCACAATCAAAGCAATGATTTTGACGTATAATAATAGCCGTGCCGCCCGCCCCAACGCCAAAGACAAATCATGGTAATCCACCAGACGCCTGGCACGTTGCCAAAGACGTTCTTCGAAATCACTGTGTACCGAAACATCACGATGAACTTCTTCCGTATCGCAGGCAAGTGTTTGCTTAGATTCTATATAACGTATCTGTTCGATCAGTAACCGCTTGTCGAAATTAGAAATTTTCACTGTTTAAATATACCAGCCATTGCATGAAACATCTGGGCATTTTATCCAGAGTTAGCCTACTTGTAACTAACAGCTTATCGTCAACCAGAATATTCACCGGGCGAGATGTAATAAATTAATCACATCGCTGCTGTTCAATTGATTATCTGAGATCGTTGCTGTCCCGTTAACTGTTAGAGGCGTGGAATGGAAGCCGTCGCGTGAGACCGTATGCCGCATGGACGCGGCATCCGAGCGTACATGGATGTATTTACAGCGTGTCTCAGGCGACGGCTTCCAGTTCATGTCTCGGGTAGTACAAACATAAACTCTTCCAGAGAGAGAAATGGTTTGTAGCACTCTCAAAAAAAGTTAACGGGACAGCAATGATCTGAGATTAAACCGGGTACATCCACCAATGACACGCCCCATGTTGATTAATCTTGGACCATCCATGGTGGCTCAACACCCGCATCCATGCGGGTGATGGTCATTGTTGGATGCACCCGGTTTATATCTCAGGCAATTCACGAGACAGAGGTGTAATCACATAAAAAGTTTATCTTCGGTCTTTTTCTTTCCCGGGTTCTTTTTTCTTAGGCATTTGCCGTATTTAATCCAGATGTTTTTAGCAAAATAACGCCCGGACAATACTGTATAACCAGCTATGTCTGCATAAGGTGGATATTTGATTTCGTCATTCATGTAACGATCGGCAATATTTGCATGTAACTGTATGATATCAACCAGCGCTTTCACCAGTTCATCGTTTCCTGCGTAGCTGGCATGTGTCTTATGTGACCATATGCGCTGACGTATCTGCGACAGACTAAGCTCATCAGGACCTTCACGTTCAAATACCTCACGGTTAGATTCCCAGATACTGATCAAATTTTGCAGGCCCTGAATGCGCTGCCATAGATTAACCAGCCCGATCTCATCAACCTTATGTGCAACAATCGGATATTCTTTAATGAATATTTTCGCTTTCGTAATAGACATCTCTTCAGCATTATCAAAATCATCTGCCGATGAATGCAATGGCAACAACAAAACCAACGTGGCAATAAACCGCTTCATATCATTCACCCTGATGTTAATTTACGTCATTTATAAGATGTTATAACGATATTGTGCTGCCAATGCAACAACTAGCGAAGGATAAGAACATTTTTCGGAATACAAAAATACGTCTTTAATCAATGTCCTGGCACTTAAATTACTGCCATTTCCGGCATCCCAATTGAATATATTTTTGACATAAGGTGTTGAATATTTAAAATCAGAGTAAACATATTTGGCACTAATGTTTTAAATATAGACCGTGCCGCTATCCATGCCTGTCCACAAATACAAGAAATGGAGATCGTTATGGGAAAAAAGTATGCCCCGCTGTACACAGCAGTAGTATTGAGTTTCTGCCTGTCAACGCCGGTCCTGGCCCGGAACGAGGATATGTACCCCGCCGCGATTGCAACTGACAGTAGCATACCTTCCAGACGTAATGACCTGCAAACCAGCAGAAGGGATGATGCGCAACCACACGACGACTGGCAAGGTTCCTTCAAAGTAGAAGGCACAGATACCCGCATCAAAATCGGCGGCTTTCTGGAGCTGGATGTTATCCATGACACTAGTGCCATTCAAAGCAAGGGCCAGTTTATCAATGACACCATCGTAACGCGAAATGCCACCAAAAAAGACGGTTCTGAAGGCCAGACCAACTTTAGTGTATCCCCTTCTCGTTTGTATATCGAGACACGAACACCCATTAACCAGAAACGGGTTAAGTCATTCCTTTCCATAGACATGTACGGTGACGAACTGGGTGTCAACGCCGAACCTCGTTTGCGCCAGGCCTATGTCGAGCTGAGCGACATTCTGTTTGGCGGCGACCTGCTTATCGGTCAGGCCTGGTCAACCACCACAGATCTTGAAAGCGCACCTGATGTGCTTGACTTTAGGGGGGTCGATAACCAGTTTGGCACGCTACTGCCACAGGTGCGCTGGACAAAAGAGGTAGCCAATGGCGTCAAGCTGATGCTCGCTGTGGAAACACCCGGCAATCACAGAATAGAAGGTGCAGACTCTCTGACGCGCATGCCCGACGGCGTTTTGGCCGCCACCTGGGACAGCCAGACTTTCAACCTGATGGCCTCGCTTCTAGTTACTGACCTGCGGGCCAGTTTTAACAACGGCCCAGTCGAATCAGCCGTCGGTTATGGCGGCAGCCTCTCCGGCAAGCTGAAACTGCCATTTGGTACATACACCAATGATTTTCTGTTTTCGTACACCTACGGAAAAGGCATTGGCAGTCACTACAACAATAGACAGGCCGATGCTGTGTATGACACCAGCAGTTCCAGTCTTGAACTCCTCTCGAATTATGGTGTGACCCTTGGTTATGTTCACGGCTGGAACACGCACCTGAAATCCACATTTACCTATTGCTGTATCGAAATAGACAACCACGAAGCACAGGCGCCCGAATCGCTACAGGCGACGGAGTACGCCAGCGGCAACCTGGTGTGGGATATAAACACTCACTGGATGATCGGAGTCGAGGGCCTTTGGGGCAAGCGAAAAGACAAAGACAATGAGAGGGGAACCGATTTTCGTACCCAGTTCACCTCCAGGTTCTCTTTTTAAGCCTGTATTTTCTACTCGATTAGAATTCGGATATTCCAATTGTAAATTATAATTAATCTGGGAATCAGGGGAAGCGTTTACTCAGTACATCGTCACACTGATCTATTTTTATTAGTACCGGCTCAGTCAACAGACACACTTGCGTTATTCCCAATGGAAAGTTGTTGCTTCTCAGATTTAAAACTTGCTTCAACCATGTAAGAACTATCTCTACCCTTGCCTGCATTCTCCGGCTTAAAGGAAATACCTGAAATACTACCAGGGTAACTATTGCCCTGATATTTTATTGTAACTGCCTGGCCAATTTTAAATTTATTAAGCCCGTCAGCAGTAACATTAAATCTGGCCCTGTACTGCCCCTGCCTTACAAGTGAGATTAAGGTTTTAGTTTCGATGGAATTATTAATTGACTGTCCCTGGTTTACATAAACAGACAATATCAAAGCATTAAAGGGTGCTGTTAGCCTGCTATAGGAAAGCTCATAGTTAGCGAGGGCAAGTTGTGCTTCTGCGTTTTTTAAAAAGGCTTTATCTCTTTTTACTTTAAGTTCGGCATTTTCCAGCTGGACCGTTGCCAGTACCGTACGGTCATATAGCTCCTGGCGGTTTTTAAAGTCACGTAATGATTCTGCTAATAGTGTCTGCTTAACAGCAACTCGTGACTCTGCAGAATCCTTTGCTGCCTGAAAGGGTATTGAGTCAAGTGTAAGCAGTTCATCGCCCTGTTTAACATGTTGGCCAGCTACAGCATTAAGTGTTCTTATTACACCAGATACTGGCAGGCTTAATTCAACAGCGCCGGGTAAATCAATGATTGCCTCATAGTCTGTCGCATGAACAACACTATAGATATTTGATAAAGTGAGTAGCAGTAACCAGCCTATAGATTTCATAATATTATTTGTCCTTTTGCTGATAAAGTTTCTTACCAGTGAGTGCGTCAATTTGTGCCCAGATGATGGCGACCTGAAAATCATTTTTTGCTGACAACCATTCTGCCTCTGTGTAATCAGCCATAGAACTTCCCAGAGTCGTCTGCATTTCTAACTCATATTGCGCCCTGTTTTTGTCTAGCGTAAGTGCCCGACTGTCAAGGCGCTGTCGATCGCTAACACGTTTAAATTTCAATATCTCCAGCTGGCTGACCAGGTCTGCCAGTTGTTGCCGCAATGCATATTTTGCTCTGTCATACCGGGCCTGCGAAGCAGCCAGCTCAGAACTTGCATAAGCAATTTCACCCTGCGACCGACCGCCATTAGCAAATGGAATGCGTAATGTAACACCAACACTGGCAGTATTTCGACCGAAGCGGTCACGCTCGTACTGATTCAATTCCAGGTCAGCCATCAATGATGGACCATGTTCCTGCTTTGCTGCCTGCAGCGCTGCTTTATCTGCAAGCAATGCATGCTGTAGTGCAATAATAGTCAGGTTATTACTCAGGGCAGTGCTAAGCAAATTATCAAGATCAGGAACATCTTGTTCCACTCGAGGCAGCTCCGGCCGGATTAAATCAGCTGGCAGGTCTTCAGGCTGGTTTAAAGCAATGGCTAGCCGCTGACGGCTTAAATACTGGTTTTTTTCACTGACTTTACGTTCATCAGCAGCTTCTCTGTAGATACTTTGTGCTTCATGCAAAGTCACATCAGACACCATGCCTAAAGAATGGCGCTCAAGTAATTTGTCATATTTCACGTAAAGACTGGTCATTTTTTCATCAATAGCGGCAAAGTAGAGGTCCGCAAGAATGACATTAAAATAGTGCTGCATGATGGTGATGTAATGCTGGTTTCGCGTTTCCGAGGCAAGAGATTGCTGACTTGAAACATCCTCATTTGCGGAATCTTCAAGAGACTGACTGTAGCCAAAATCATAAAGTTTCTTGGACACCGATAATCTCGCATAACTATCATTCGTAAAGTCATCCTCTAAATTTGGAATCACCATAAATGGCGCTAATTCTATATAGGCTTCGATATCGTTTGCAGTTTTAACCTGTAACTTTCTGGAAAGTGCATTTGCTAACTGGGCATCTGCCAGGGACAAATCCGGGTGATCAGCCGTAGCATATGACAGTGCTATATTTAATGTCAGTGGATTGGGCAGCGGCCCACCGCCAGCTTGAGTGGTAAACAACCCTGTAGTAAAGACCAGTAAAACTGCTAACTGGATTTTACTTAAGAATACACGCATTTCATTCATTTGCTCGATACTTCAGTCACCGGAACATTCTGCTCCTGTTTCTGTCTTTCACGTTTATATTTCGTAAAGTTCAGCTTCTGGTAGGAACCGGTTACAACATATTCACCTAACCAGAGGAACTCTTTGACATCACGCACAATACCGGTAAAACGCATGACCTTTTTACCATTGGTATCAAAAAACATGAAAACCGGCGTAGCACGGACGCGATGACGTTTGAAAGCAAAATCTTTCTCCGAAATTTCATTACCATCAAAATCTGTAATCATTGCATCACCATTTATATCAATGGTCAGAATTCGAAAGTGATTCCGATAATAATCCTGTACAGCCACCTGGTTCAGAACGTTCGCATTCATCTTCGCACACCATGGACAGTCTTTATCAGCGAACATAACAAAAACACCAGACTTGTTTTCTTCAATTGCAATAACTAACTCTTCCTTAAGATCGTTGAAGCTCTGATGGAAAAAATATTCCATCGGGTCACGTGGCAAGCTTTTTTCTGTGCCGGCAAAACTGGTTAAACAGCAACCCGGTAAAATAAACAACAGGAGTATGAAACGTACAGTGTAAATAGTACTTATGGATAAAATCGGCTGATATACACTTCTGCATCCTTGACTCATGTGTTGACCCTTTGATGGCATTATAGTGCTCCAAAATTTCTGGCTATTAGATATTCGACAAATAGTTTATAAGACATAAAAGTATGGTGAAAGTACAACGATTGTCTGGAAAATATATTTTCTATCACTGCTGTCCCGTTAACTGTCAGAGACATGGATTGGGCACATCCAGCAATGACCATCACCCGCATGGATGCGGGTGTTGAGACACCATGGATGGTTTCACGGCGTGGCATTGGTGGATGTGCCCAATTCATGTCTCGATTGAGATTAATGCTGATTTTGTTAACTGCGTCAACATCTGGTGGAAATGATATTTAAAGTTAACGGGACAGCAGTGATTTTCTATATTAATCAATATTGTTAATAATTTGCAGATAGATGGAGTTAATTAATTAAAATATTTACCCCAGAAAGAAAAAAAGCCAAATTAATTACCAGAAAATTTGGGCGTTTACTTGATTCACCGACACCTAGACGTTCTTCGATAAGGCTAGTACATGCAGTCAGATTAGCCTTGCGCAAGTGGAGATATAATTGCTCATCGCGTAAAGTTTACTATTATCAAAATATGCATAGTAATACGATGTAAATAACATAACATTTAAACTTGCACCTGGTTAAAGCGTCTGGATGTTAAAGCGGTCAACCTGGGTAGCGGCAAGCGTGTTGTAAAAATAGGTGGTGCTTTGGATAACAAATACCTGATAACCATGCCAGGGGAGATGGTTAGCGAAATGACAAGAGAGACAATGAATGGATTCTAACAATTAATGGCTTCAAACGGTTAAACCTCCGCCAATACCAATTTGCCGTGAACTTTACGGCGATCTACCAATTCCTTCTCAATATGAACAAGCTGCGAATCTCTAAGTGGGTAGTAAATAAATGCGAAGCCAGCAATAATCGCGAACATGGCAGGCAGCCAGGTAAAGATTAAGCGAATACCCATCAAGGCAGACTCCGATTGTGCGACATTGGCTTCGTAACCCACATAGGCCAGCACGGCTGTAGGTAATACACCGCCAATGGTTAAACCAAGCTTCTGAGCGAATTGAGCTGCTGAGAACACCAGTGCCGTGGTCCGCCGATTGTATTTCCACTCACCATAGTCTGCTACGTCACCATACATCGCCCAGACGAGTGCTGGAGTAGGCCCTGCAAGCAGGGACGCCAGTGCATTGACCACCAGCATTGTCCAGTAATTTTCACTTGGTATATAAAACATTAAGCCCATAATGATTGCATTGGATAGCATCAAAAACAGCATCAAGGAACGCTTATCATAAACATTGCTCAGGAACCGTCCTGCGATTACGCCGATCACAAAAACGATTGCACCCACTGTAATAAAAAAGCTTGTTTGGTCCCATATCCAGATGAAAGATGAGTTGTCATCAAGCATGTAATACTTGAAGAAATACACCGTCGCCGCACCCCGGATAGCAACACTTGCCAGGGTAAATATGCCAGCGACCACCATCACCAGCCAGGCTGTGTTCTTTATAAGTGTTCTCAGATCTTTGCCAATATGGCTATCCTGGTTCGGTGGTGGCGAAACTCGCTCTTTAGTGCCGCGAAAAGTCTGTAGAAACAGTAAAATCGACAATACCGCGAAGATCGCCATCGTGTACTGAAAGCCGATCATCTCATCCTCACCGCCCAGTATTCTAACTAGTGGTCTCACCGACATTCCCAGCACAATAGCTGCACTGAAGGCACCGACGAAACGAAACGTGCCAAGGGTTAACCGCTCACTTGATGAAGTTGTCATTACGCCCATCAAGGCTCCGTAAGGAACGTTTATTGCGGTGTAGGCGGTCATCATCAGGATGTAAGTGACATAGGCAAAAATGAGTTTACCCTCTTCTCCTAAATCAGGATTAATGAACATCAGGTATCCTAATGCACCGTATGGTACCGCCATCCACAACAGGTAAGGTCGAAACTT
>CAVYHW010000008.1:0-10109 GCA_963768215.1 uncultured Gammaproteobacteria bacterium | reverse complement strand
TAAATAACTTTATTTATTTACTGTAAACCCGTGTTTTATGCGCTATATATGGTTGGTATAGTAATTGCTTTTTAAATTAATGGACAATCTAAACTGGATTGATATCATGAGTAAAATATTAAAACAAAAAGTATTAACAATTTCCGGTAACAGGATATGTAATAACATATCTAAAAATAAACAAAGGGGTTTCACCCTGATTGAAATTGCTATTGTATTAGTGATTATCGGTCTGTTATTGGGTGGTGTGTTAAAAGGACAGGAACTGATTAATACAGCAAGAGTACGTGCGTTAAATAATAATGTGGATGGTATTACCGCTGCATGGTTTAGTTTTCAGGACCGTTACCGTGGATTTCCGGGCGATTACTCACAGGCAGCTATAAATCTACCGGGCGCGCCAGCCAACGGCAGTGGCAATGGTCTGGTCGGTCTGGATAATGCCGGAGCTGATGCGCCTGCAGAACGTGCAAATGTGTGGGTTCATCTCGAGGCGGCTGGTTATATAACGGGTAATTTTGATGGAGCAGATGTTGCTGCTAATGAATATAACTGTCCCCTTGCTTCCTGCGCAGAGAATGGTTTTGGTAATGGTATGAACTTAAGTTACGGCAATATGAACCAAACACAGGCAGCAGCAGCTACACCCGTTCTGGCGCATGAATTAATTACCGGCTCAGGTATTCCTGTTGAGGTACTGGCTGAGTTAGATAGAAAAGTAGACGATGGTCTGGCTGGTTCTGGGGCAATGCAGTTAGGTGCGGCGGGTAATGGCTTTACGGCTCCTAATGTTGCATCTTGTCAAAATGCTGGTGATGCTACTATATATGGTGTTCAAACACCTAGTGCAAATTGCGCGGCAGTATTTAGAAACTTCTAATAAGAAAAAAATATTATCCGTATAGGATCGATAAAAAAGAGTCCAGTCGGACTCTTTTTTTTGTAAAGTGAATATGATCATCAATTGCAAACAAGTTGTAAAACGTTATTCAACAAAGGTTGTTCTGGATAATATAGACCTGAATGTAAAACAGGGCGAGTTTTTTGGCCTGGTTGGTATGAATGGCAGTGGTAAATCAACTTTAATTAAGGCCATTTTAGATTTGATCGGCATCGATGCAGGCAATATAAATATTAATAATATTTCGCATCGTAATGTTAGTTCTCGTGAAAATGTGGCCTATCTTCCTGATCGTTTTTCTCCGCCTGCACATTTAAAAGCGCTGGATTTTATTCACTATATGCTGCGCCTGCATGGTAGTGAATGTGATCAACAAAAAATAGAAGAAGTGCTGGATGGACTGGACCTTGATAAATCTATTATCAGGGAATCGGTTAATAAGCTGTCCAAGGGCATGACGCAAAAACTGGGTTTGGCATCCTGTTTATTAAGCGGTAAGACATTATTACTTTTAGATGAGCCGATGAGCGGGCTGGACCCGCGTGCACGAGTGTTATTTAAAAAACAACTTGTACGATTAAAGCAGCAGGGCGTCACGGTATTTTTTAGTTCGCATGTGCTAGCTGATGTAGAAGAAATGGCCGATACAATGGCAGTGTTACATAACAGTAAAATATATTATTCTGGTACACCTGATAACTTTATGCAGCAGTATAAAGGCGAAAATGTCGAACAGGCGTATATGAATTGTATTGATAAGACATAGTCGTTTGTTATTTGTCTTTAGTCAAAGACCAAAGACTAAAGACTAAAGACTAAAGACCAAGCTCCTTAATCTTCCTGGTCAAAGTATTTCTTCCCCAGCCAAGCAAGGTGGCGGCATCATTTTTTCTGCCTCTGGTTTTTTGTAGTGCGGCTTCTATCAGCGTTTTTTCAACTTCAAAAATGACTTTTGGTGCGATTCTGGTTTCGCCAGAAAGAAGTTGCTGCTGTATTTTAGTGGAAAGAAGCTGTTTCCAGTCGGTGCTGGTTCCAGCATTGGTAATCTGGTCATCAGCTAATAATTCGGCGGGTAAGTCTGACAGGTGAACCGTCTGACCGGAAGTCATTACTGCAAGCCATTGACATGTATTTTCTAACTGTCGGACGTTACCCGGCCAGCTAAGTGACGTTAAATAAGCCATAGTGTCAGCATCAATAGATTTTTCTTCTATGTCATCATTATCGATGGCTAAATCTTTAATCGCACGCTGTAAAAACAAATTTAATAATGCAGGAATGTCTTCTTTGCGTTCTCGTAAAGCAGGTAGTTGAATACGGATGACGTTTAAGCGATGAAATAAATCTTCACGGAACAAACCTTTTTTAACGCGCTCTTCCAGGTCCTGGTGGGTGGCGGCAATCACACGTACATTAACGTTAATCGGTGTATGCCCACCAACTCGATAGAAAACGCCATCTGACAGCACACGTAACAAACGGGTCTGTAATTCAGCAGGCATATCACCAATTTCATCTAAAAATAGTGTGCCGCCATCCGCCTGTTCAAAGCGACCTTTGCGCAATGCATGTGCGCCGGTAAATGCGCCTTTTTCATGGCCAAATAATTCTGACTCTAATAATTCTTTTGGAATCGCGGCTGTGTTCAAGGCAATAAATGCCTTTTCAGCACGAGGACTGTGTTTATGCAATGATAATGCAACCAGTTCTTTACCGGTTCCAGATTCACCGGTAATTAAAACACTGATGACAGATTTTGATAAGCGCCCGATAGTGCGAAAGACCTCCTGCATTGCAGGCGCAGCACCAATAATTTCAGGCCCGGCCTTCTCACTTATTGGGTGACTGCTATTGGCCTGTTTTTTATTACATGCACGTTGCGCAATTTCAACAGCGTCATCAATATCAAAAGGTTTTGGCAAATATTCAAAGGCGCCCCCCTGATAAGCGGAGACAGCACTATCCAAATCGGTATGGGCTGTCATGATAATGACCGGTAACTCAGGGTAATCGGAAGAAAGATGCGATAGCAACTCAAGGCCATCTACACCGGGCATACGTACATCAGTAATAATAGCGTCAGGTTCTTCGTATTTTAGTGTGTCTAAAATTGAGTTGGCATTGTTGAAGCTGGTAACGATAAAGTCTGCGCTTTCAAGTGCTTTTTGTAATACCCAACGTATTGAGTCATCATCATCGATAATCCAGATATGACGTGGCGAGGTCATTTCAGTACTCCTTCATCATTTTGAGTTTTAATAGGTAATAAAATACTGAAAACAGTTTTGTCCTGTACGTTAGCAAACTCTATCAGTCCGTTATGTTGCTGCGCCAGTGATTGAGCAATAGATAAACCGAGCCCGGTACCTTCAGCATGACCTGTAATCATGGGCATAAATATTTTTTCCTGTAAGCTCTCTGGCACGCCACCTCCATTATCTTCGATATCAATTCTTGCTACCAGGGGATGTGTATTCGGACCGATTTTGCAATTTCGTTGCGCTCTCGTTTTAAATTTAATTTTTCCGTTTTTATTATTAATTGCAGATATAGCAGTCACGGCATTGCGTGTGATATTTAATATTATTTGAATCATCATTGATTCGTCGGCATAGAGTTCAGGAATACTGGGGTCGTAATCAGCTGATATACTTATTTGATCGTTTTCGGCAACTATGAGCCGGCGAACATGTTCCAGAACTTTATGAATATTTATGTCTTTTTTTGCTGGGACATCTTTAGGGCCGACCATCCTGTCGAGCAGGTTTTTCAAACGGTCCGTTTCATTGATGATGATTTGTGTAAACTGTTTTTTGTTTTCATCATCAAGTTCCCTTTCGAGTAACTGTGCCGCTCCCCGTATACCACCAAGAGGGTTTTTTATTTCATGGGCCAGGCCGCGCAACAGACTTTTGCTGGCTTCATACTGGCTGAGTATGCTTTCTTCCTGTGAAAGTTTGTGCTGTGTCTTTAAACGAATAAATTCAAGTAATAAAAATTTATCTTTATTTGAATATTGAATAGGTGAAACTGAGTAATTTACATCGATGATTTTATGGTTGCGCAGGTGTAATTGACTTTCATAAACGCTATAAGGATGAGCGGATATAAGTGTCCGTTCCAGGCGATCAATAAACTCATGTTCATTGATAATGAGTTCACGAATATTTTTTTTGTTTGCTCGTTTATTGCTGATGTGAAACAGCATCTCTGCGGCAGGATTAATGCACATAACTTGCAGATTTTCACCAATCACCATGACGGCAGAATGCAGGTTATCGATGATTGTTTGCGGTGATTTGTATTCAGTAGCGACCATACTATGTTTTTATGCAATAACTGAACCAGTTTTTATGGAAGTAGTGAAGTATATTTTATTTATATAATTTTCAATAAGATACAATGGTTGACTGGTAAAAGATATAAAGTTTTAAAAACCAGCCCAAGTATATCGCACCATTATGGTGCAAAGCTAGTCTTATCTTAGGTAGAGTGATGTGTTTTCTGGATTAACGCGGTGATTTATTGATAGAGGTATATTTAATATGCACAATGATTGATCTGGTGCGTGCAATGATTTTCCCATCTTTGTCTCTAACCTGTGCCTGTAGCTGGTGAGCGCCTCTGTCAGCGCGGCCTATGTGCAAAGACAGGCTCTTACTATTTTTTACCAGTGGCTTGCCATTCATAAGCAACCAGATATTATGGCCTTCAGCGGTGTTTAAGGCTGGTTTGAGTTGCAACGAGATAGCGGGATCGGGATCATTCCAGATAGAATCATTATTTTTTGGTGAAACGATATCGAAATCAGTGTATTTAAATTCAACAGTTTTTTCTTTTTCGACAGCTTTCTTTTTAGCTTTGACCTTGGGTGCGTCAACAATTGTTAGAGATGGCGGGGTAAATTTTTGTGCATCATCAAAAGGTTGATCTGAATATATAATATTACCTTCATTATTAAGGCCTTTATATAACTCTGCATCTACAGTAAATGCAAATAGAAGTGTGGCGAGAAGTAAGCTTTTAAAAATGTTATTTTTCATTATCGACAGATAATAGCATAACGTTTGATGAAGTTAACAGCAATAACCGCACCGCCCTCCCTGGCACCGTGCGGAATACCGTACTTCCTGTACATAAAAAAGCCCCGCACTTATGTGCGAGGCTTTTCAGTATCAAGTTACTCCCACACCGTAGTATGGAAGATAAATTGATTTATACGCTGTAGTACATGTCGAATTCACAGGGATGTACGGCCATACGATAGCGCTGTACTTCTTTCTCCTTCAGAGCGATGAAGCCATCAATGGTATCGTCATCAAATACACCGCCTTCTGTAAGGAAGGCACGATCAGTATCAAGTTCTTTTAATGCTTCATCAAGAGAGAAAGCAACCTGTGGGATGGCTGCTTCTTCTTCTGGTGGCAGGTCATACAGGTCTTTATCAGCAGAAGAGCCCGGATCGATCTTGTTCTTGATGCCATCAAGGCCAGCCATCAGCATGGCCGCAAAAGCAAGATATGGATTCGCAGTTGAATCAGGGAAGCGAACTTCGATGCGGCGTGCTTTAGGGTTGCTAACGTGTGGGATACGAATTGATGCAGAACGGTTACGTGCTGAATAAGCCAGCATAACGGGTGCTTCGAAACCGGGAACCAGGCGTTTGTAGCTGTTAGTTGATGGATTGGTGAAAGCATTTAGAGCTTTTGCATGTTTTATGATGCCCCCAATGTAGTACAGTGCAGTTTGAGAAAGGCCGCCATACAGGTCACCGGAGAACAGGTTTTCGCCACCTTTAAAGATAGACTGGTGAACATGCATACCGCTACCGTTGTCACCGACCATTGGTTTTGGCATGAAAGTCGCTGTTTTGCCGTAGGCATCAGCAACATTGTGTACAACATATTTGAAAATCTGTACTTCGTCAGCTTTGCGTACCAGTGTGTTGAACACCGAACCAATTTCACACTGGCCTGCGGTACCCACTTCATGGTGATGTACTTCGGTTTCAACACCCATATCTTCCATAACCAGACACATTGATGAGCGCAGGTCCTGTAATGAGTCAATCGGTGGTACAGGGAAGTAACCGCCTTTAATTCCAGGACGATGACCCATGTTATTACCTTCGTATTCTTTACCCGTGTTCCATGCAGCTTCTTCAGATTCTATCTTGTAGAAAACGCCACCCATTTCGTCGCCCCATTGCACGCCGTCAAAAACGAAGTATTCGTTTTCAGGACCAAAGTAGGCGGTATCGCCAACTCCGCTGGCAGTCAGGAATGCTTCAGCACGTTTTGCGATAGAACGAGGGTCACGGTTATAACCGGTCATGTCTGTTGGTTCGATGATGTCGCAACGCAGGTTCATGGTTACTTCTTCGCAGAACGGGTCGATAACCTGTGAGTCACAGTCAGGCATCAGGATCATGTCTGATGCATTGATGCCTTTCCAGCCCTGGATTGAAGAACCGTCGAACATCTTGCCTTCGAGCAGAACATCTTCATCGATAGTATGAGAAGGCACAGATACGTGCTGTTCCTTGCCCTGTGTATCAGTAAAACGGAAATCAACGAATTTAACGTCTTTTTCCTTGATCATATTTAGTACGTCACTTGCAGCCATTTTAAGACCCTCTAATTAATTAATAATAAATAATATTCCGTGCAGAGAAACTTGTTGCATCCAGGTTTGATATAAACATGGGTGATGCAGCTGGTTAATCTGTACGGCGTTTTTTATGTTTCATCCAGAAGGATTCTGGACAAAGAACCTTTAATCAATTCTGTTTTCTCAAATCTAATTGTACATAACAAAATTCATCAAAGGCCCTTTTTTACAGGAGTAGAGTTTGCATGAAACGTGCCAATAAGGGAAACCCCATATCATGCGCTTTTGGGGTGGTTGCATAAAAAATAATGCACCATATTGGATCAGGTATTCTCAATACGCACCACTATGGTGCGTATCAGCAAAAATATAGCTGGCACTCACCGATGTAGGCAATTTGTTTGCAGGCATTTCTAAAATCCTGCTTCAGGGGTTCAGCATCTTCGAGTGTCTGCAGGTACTTAAGGGGCATAAAGGCTTCAACATTAATATGGCCGTTAAGGTAGTGCAGTGTTATATCATCAATATTTTTCAAAACACCATGTTTTGAGCATTCATTATTTAGTGTAAGTAATAATTCACTGCGCAATGGTAAATGTTTGCAGCTCGCGGCAGTTTCATCGTCTTCCGGGTCAATATGCACGGTGACGTCATTAACTTCATCAAATTTTTCAATCAGTGCTTTTTCCACGCTTTCAGAAATATGATGGCCTTCCGAAACACTGAGTTTTGGTGATACCTGTATATGTACATCGACAAGTGCATTATGTCCCATGCGACGGCTGCGTAATAAATGCAGCTCACGAACATCGTCAATCTCCAGAATGGTCTGTTTGATTTGATTAACCATTTCTGGTTCCAGTGCCGTATCAACCAGTTCCTGAACACTCTGACGGCTTAAATCAAAACCAATTTTAGCAATCATTAATGCGACTATTATTGCTGCAATAGCATCAAGTAACGGGTATCCAATGTAGGTGGCAGCTATGCCAATAAGCACCACGATGGATGACACGGCATCGCTGCGATGATGCCAGGCGTTGGCATCAAGCAATGGTGAACGTATTTTTTTAGCGACAACACGTGTTGCGTGGTACAGGCCTTCATTGCTGAGAATCGATATTGCAGCGATGAGCAGTGTGAACGTCGCTGGTATAGCAATTTCATCAGGATGTTCCAGTCGTAGTATGGCATCATAAGCAATACCGACGGCGACGCTTATCAACAGGATACCAAGTGCAACAGTGGCCAGGGTTTCGTAACGCCCGTGACCGTATGGATGGTCTTCATCGGCATCCTCACCCGCATGTTTGACAGCCAGTAGCACCATACCATCACTGGCAAGGTCAGACAGGGAGTGAATGCCATCGGCAAGCAAGGCCTGTGACTGCCCAATAATGCCGCCAGCAATTTTTATCACGGACAAAAACAGGTTAACTGCAACACCCCATAGGGTGATGCGGTTGGTCTCCTGTTTGCGTTGTTCAATGGTCAGTTCCATAGGGCTATTTTGATAGCCATGGGTATATGGTGCAAGCTTAATTTCAAACTAACTCTTATCGTACAGGTTTATATAACAGGTACAGGCATGCGATTCAGAGCAGTAAAGAGGTGGATGCCAGTAGAAGAAAGCGGGGAATTCTGTAAACAAAATACTAATGTTTATCTTTATTGTATATGTCTAGATATGATCTAACGGATAACAAACAGAGTCCAGGCTTAAGCTGACACACATAAACAAATTCAAAAATAATTCACCACAGAGGCACAGAGGGCACAGAGGTTTTTTATGTTAGATGCGCCGCAGGCGCAGCTAACAAGAATAAAGCTTTTCTCTGTGCCCTCTGTGCCTCTGTGGTGAAATGCTTTTTAGTTTTTAACTGTCAGCTATATAGACATCAATATTTAAAATTGTCAGATTAGGTTTGAGCTACTAAATCTTAATTAATGTACTTCTTCACGTTGTCTTGCAATTTGTTCACGTTTCAGTTTCTGCTCGGTTTTTAATACTTTAAAACGTTCGATATAATCATTAAATTGTATGGCGATTTCGTCACGATGTTTTCTATGATTTTCCATCACCTTGCTCTGTACAGAGACCTGCTGTTTTTGATTCTCAATACGGTTATACAGATCAGGCGGCACCTCACGATTAGATGCCTTGATCTCAGTTATCTGTTTTTCCATCGATTCGATTTTATTATTTGAGTCTTTAATAATTGACAGTGCCAGTTGAATTTGAGAGTCGACGGCATCCAGTCGAGAATCTCGCGCCACAATCAGGTCACGCTCAGTGGTATACGTATCAAGCAATACACGATCGCGCTGCTTTTCCCTTTTTTCTATTAATGCAGCTTGTTTGCGCTCACTTTCAAGGCGATTAGCTTCGGCTATTTCTTCAGCTGTTTTGGCAGCATCATTATGCTTCAACACCACGCCCTGTTCATTCAGCTCATCATGCTCTTTTACTATATATTTTGCAGGAATTCTGTCGCCAAAATGTATCTGACCGTCTTCATCTACCCATTTGTACATTTTAGCCTGCACCGAAAACGAGCTGGCAATAATAACTACAGACAAAGCAGGTAAAGCAAAACGCATAGTATGCAACCTCTGGAAATAATAACTGATAAGCTATTAGTATAGGCGCTTATCTACAGGAATCGAGTGTATTTAGCATGGCGGAACAACTTCTTATATTCCTCATTTCGCTTGTTGCCAACCTGTTCTCCGCCCTGTCCGGCGGCGGCGCAGGGCTTATACAGTTACCGGCACTTATATTTTTAGGATTACCATTCGGGCTTGCCCTTGCTACCCATAAAGTTGCCACCATTGCACTGGGTATTGGCGCCACTGCTCGTCATTTAAAAGAAAATAAAATCGAACCTGATTTTGCACTGCTGATGATACTGGCAGGCGTACCCGGCGTCGTGCTTGGCGCCAGTTATATTCTTCAGGTTCCGGGCCAGATAGCTAAAATGGCTTTAGGGATTTTAACCATGGGGTTGGGGATTTATTCCTTTTTTTCACCCGAACTGGGACAGACGTATCAGATTAAAAACAGACATTTGAAAGGATATATTATCGGTGCACTCGTTTTATTTATTATCGGCATTCTCAATGGTTCACTAGCTTCAGGTACAGGGCTATTTGTCACGCTGTGGCTGATTCGCTGGTTTGGTTTTGATTACAAACTGGCCGTTGCCTACACCCTGGTTTTTGTCGGCCTGTTCTGGAATGTGTCTGGCGCAATT
Source organism: uncultured Gammaproteobacteria bacterium (assembly GCA_963768215.1). Lineage (GTDB taxonomy): Bacteria > Pseudomonadota > Gammaproteobacteria > SZUA-229 > SZUA-229. The sequence continues at coordinate 344 of CAVYHW010000008.1, read as the reverse complement.
ACTTTAGGATTGCTTGGTGATATCCACTGGTTATGGATACCGGCTTTATTGCTGGGTTCTTTTATCGGCGGTTATATCGGTGCGCATTTGTCAATTGTGAAGGGCAATAAGGTGATTAAACGGAGTTTTGAGGTGGTGACGCTGCTGATTGGATTGAAGCTGGTATTGGGGTAAGTTTTTTAATTTATTCTAATATTGCGGGTCTCGCCCCGCTGGCGAGTCTCTTTTTATGGATTACATCCCTGTAATCCACCCTTCGGGCCAGGCAAAGTCTGTTCAAATTTATTCCTACAAATTTAGTCAACAGCCAAAAAGAGTAACCAGACTAATTTTGCCAGGCTTGA
>CAVYHW010000007.1:0-17703 GCA_963768215.1 uncultured Gammaproteobacteria bacterium | reverse complement strand
ATCTCTCATAACGCTCGATCAACATTTCACGAGCCTCTGTAAAAAGTGGGTGCATCCAGACTGCTTTTTTCTCTTCTGCCTCAAGTCGACCCTTTTCACGTTTTTTTTGGGTTTTTTCGGCAATAATTGCATGTGATGTCGCATAATTGGTAGGAGTTTCATTGATTAAATGCTTTAAATCATCGATATCAGTAAATGACGCACCTTTTTTCATTTCGAATAGTTTTAGACGGACAGCATCAGCGGCAGAACCTTTGGCCTCACGCAAATCTTTGGACATCAAATCCAGACAGCTTTTTAAAAGTGCCTGATCATCAAATTCGATTGCCTCACACATAACATCAATGCCATGCATAAGGTCATCGAACTGAATTCTGGCAAATCGTTTAGCCACCCTCGAACACCTGTGCAATGATGGCTTTTTTATCAGTGGTATTGTGGTGCATATAACGCGCACTTGCGGTTAAGGTTTTATGCCCCATTATCGCCATTATTTGTGCCTGACTGACGCCATTGGTTGCTAACCGATAGGCACAACCGTGCCTGAGTTGATGAAAGTTTTTACCTGGTAACCCTGCTTCCTGACATACCCTGATCCATAAGCGACGCCAGTGAAATGGCTGCCCGCCTTTACCTTCGAATACATAGGCATCGGCATGCTGGTTAGTTAACTTTTTAAGCTCAAGAATGGTTTGGCGGGCCAATACGGCAACGATGGGCGCGCCATTTTTAGTCTGCTGTACGGTGACTGTCCCCCTGGATAAATCAAGATCACGCCAGCGTAGAGCCATGATATTCCCAACACGTAAACCCGTGGTGTAGGCCAGTAATATCATGGCGGTCATACGTTTCCAGCGGGTATCAAGTAACTTAACCACCGCCAGTACGCGCTCAACTTCCTCCGGACGAAAGTATCGCTCAGGGTCAACAGGTTCCGGACTTTTTCAATCCCCGTGGTAGGCGGGATAAAAGCCCGTGGCAATACACGCTGACGCCTTGCGTAGCGATAGAGAGACTGCAACTGTGTGATATAACGGTTGATGGTGGCCGGTGCCAGCGGTTTACCTGATGGTGCCGTCCTGGCACCGCGGATCGGTCTTAATCGACCGCGTGCGGCCAGACGTGTAACCGCCTGGTCAACCTCATCCGGGGTAATCTGGTCAATCTCACAATCACCGAGCTGATCGTTCCAGAACATCAGGCGTGAAACCGTTGCCTGATCAGTATTCTCGAGAGGCAACAAACGCGTCAATCAACGTTGTTAATATGAAGGCATAATCCTTTTTCTCCGAAGTACAAAATGAGCAAAACCCTGAAAATCAGGGATTTCGTCACCGTGGTGGCGCACTTTTAGAGATAAATCATATATCTACGTAAAATTTGGAGCGGGAAACGAGGTTCGAACTCGCGACCTCAACCTTGGCAAGGTTGCGCTCTACCAGCTGAGCTATTCCCGCATTGCTTTTTAAGGGAAGCTCCGACCAAGTCCAATTATTTTAGGCTTGTTAAAATCGCCCGTATCTTCCTCAAAGTTCACAGCAATAGAATAACTATTACTGCTCACTTTGTGAAACATACGGACAATTTTTCCTGCGCCTAAATCTAATTAACTTAATCAGAGATTCCCTAAGCAGCTCGCTATTCTAGCGATGCCGGCGTTACTGTCAAGGTATAATTACCTGCATCGCCGATAAATGTAGCTATTTTAAGTATTTTCCGCGCTTAATGTGGACCATGCTGATTTCACATAAATGATCATCGATACTATAGTCAAAATGGCCGCCCATACCAGCAGGCCTGTGCCGAAGACAAAAGTGGGCAGGCCGAAGATATCATTCTCGTAAATAAGAAACATCAAGGCGAGCATTTGCGCTGTTGTTTTGGCTTTACCGGAAAATGATACCGCTACCACATCGCTTTTGCCCATGCTGGACATCCATTCACGCAATGAGGATATGAATATCTCGCGTGAAATGATAAATAATGAGGAAAAGAATAACCAGTTGTTTTCTGGATGTTTCGCCAGGATCAGTAACAGCGCGCAAATCACCATTAATTTGTCGGCCAGTGGATCAATGAAGGCGCCTAATGCCGATTGCTGGTTTAATTTACGCGCCAGGTAACCGTCAAACCAGTCGGTGATGGCGGCCAGCCAGAAGATGAACGTGGCCAGTGCAGCCGCCCAGGAATACGGCAGATAGAATGCGGCGATAAATACCGGTATCAATATGATACGAAATGTTGTGATTGTATTTGGGATGTTCATATTAATCTGTCATTGCGAGGTACGAAGCAATCTTTTGAACCTGGTGTCCGTTGCCTGAGATTGCTTCGTGCCTCGCAATGACGGTTATTATTTATCTTAATCTGTTATCTTTACATTAATCACTTGCATGGAACTGGTCGTAAATGTCCTGCGCCAGTTTTTTACTTATTCCGTTTATTCTAACAAGATCTTCGACGCCTGCCTGCGTAATTCCCTGAATTCCACCAAAATGTTTTAATAAAGTCTGCCGACGCCTGGCCCCCAGGCCGCTTATTCCTTCCAGCGGCGAGGTTCGGCGTTTTTTGGCGCGTTGTGCGCGGTGCCCGCTAATCGCAAAACGGTGGGCTTCATCACGAACCTGCAGGATTAAATTTAGTGCCGCGGATTCAATGGTGAGATACAGCTCCGGCCTGCCATCGCTGAAGATTAACTTTTCCAGGCCGGCTTTGCGGCCTTCTCCTTTTGCTACACCGATTAATAATACCGAGCTGATGTCCAGCTTATCAAACACTTCTATCGCCTGTTTGAGCTGGCCTTTGCCGCCATCAATAAATAATATGTCGGGTAGTTTCTGTTCTAGCGTATGATTTTGGGTTTGATTGTTTTTAGGTTTAGGCGGGCGAAAGCGTCTTTCCAGCGCCTGCTTCATGGCGGCATAATCGTCACCACCGGTAATGCCGGTGATGTTGTAGCGGCGATAATCGGTTTTAAATGCGCCTTCAGGCGTGAAAACCACACAGGAGGCAACCGTTGCTTCGCCCTGTGTGTGGCTGATATCAAAACACTCAAGCCGCACGGGAATTTCATCGAGCTGTAAAACCTCCTGCAAAGCTTCAAAACGGCTTAACAATCCGGAGCGGGATATAAGTCTTGTTTTCAATAGGTTATTAGCATTATTTAATGCCATTTCTACCCATTTGGCGCGCTCTCCCCTGACCTTGCTGGTGACTTTAACTTTGTGTTTTGCCTGCTGACTGAGCACTTCTGCAATAAGACCGCTTTCCTTTAGCGTTGTTGAGATGATGATTTCTCCGGGCACATCGCGTTTTAAATAAAACTGCGGAATGAAAGCGGTGAGAATTTGTTCGCTGTTTAACTCTTCCGGCAGGCTGGGATAAAAACTACGGTTACCCAGGTTTAGTCCGTTTCGTATATAAAATACCTGCACACAGGCCTGACCACCTTCGGTGCTACAGGCAATGATATCGATATCCCCCTTGTCTGCACTGATGTGCTGCGTTTCGACAACCTTACGCAGATTGCTGATCTGATCACGATACACCGCGGCTTTTTCAAAGTGCTGCTTTTCCGCGGCCTTTTCCATGTCTTTTACCAGCTCGTTGATGACCTGCTCGCTCTTACCCTGAAGAAATAAAATCGCATGGTTGATGTCCTTGCGATAGGCTTTTTCAGAAATAAAATTAACACATGGCGCGGTGCAGCGTTTGATCTGGTACTGCAAACAGGGCCGCGAACGATTGGCGAATGTGGTGTCTTCACACTGGCGAATCAAAAACATCTTCTGCAATAAATTAATGCTTTCACGCACCGCATGGGCATTTGGGTATGGCCCAAGATACAGTCCCTGATTTTTGCGCGCGCCGCGATGCAGTGAGATACGTGGATAGGTCGCTTTATCTGAAATAAAAATATAAGGGTAACTTTTGTCATCCCGCATTAATACGTTATAACGCGGGCGTAATTCTTTTATCAGGTTGCTTTCCAGCAACAGGGCCTCGCCTTCGGTGTGAGTAATGGCGAGTTCAATATCTGCAATTTTAGAAACCATCACCCTGGTTTTCGGTGACAGGCCGGTTTGACGAAAATAACTGCTTAGGCGATTTTTCAGGTTTTTGGCTTTGCCGACATAGATGACCTGCTGTTTATCATCAAGCATGCGATATACGCCGGGTTTGCTGCTAACGTTTTTTAGGAAAGAAGCAGAATCGAAAGCTGGTTTGGGGGCATCAGATTTTTCTTTGGGTTCAGCGGGTGTCATGCAATGTATTGTAACGTACTGCTTATTTACAATGAATAAGCTATTTTTGCCGCGAATTACGCAAAGGGCGCGAAGAAAACAAAAACTTACCTTGATTATGCTGTCATTCTGAACGGTAGTGAGGGATCTTATATGTGGAGTAGCATAAACATTTTGGCAAGATTCTTTACTACCGTTCAGAATCACAAAAAATAATAAATATCTTTTCTTCGCGCCCTTTGCGACCTTCGCGGCAATATAATCCTTTCTCTTATTTAGTCGGAAAGTTATTTTCGTCTAACACACCATATTTCATTGCCAGGTGAAGCATTTCGATATCAGAGCTGACATTGAGTTTCTCGTTTAAACGCTGACGATAGGTGCTGATGGTTTTTGGACTTAGATTGAGTATCACAGAAATTTCCTGTGTTTTTATACCTTGCGAGATCATCATCAGTACCTGTGTCTCACGCCTGGACAGGGTATCTAATGGATTAACGTCTCCTGGCAGCACAGATAAGGCCAGTTGTTGTGCAATATCTTTAGCGATGTAATGTTTGCCATGATAGACATCCTGTATCGCTGTGATCATCTCCTCTACACCGTTACCTTTGGTGAGATAACCTCTGGCGCCGCCGTTGAGTAACTGTTTGGGCAATGGGCCGGCATCATGCACGGTTACGATAATAATACCGACGCCAGACCAGGATTTACTGATACGATGTGTTGCTTCTATGCCGCCAATGCCCGGCATATTGATGTCCATTAAAATGACATCTACATTGCCATCGTTGTCACGGCACCAGTTAATAGCGTCTTCACCACTGCTTAGTGTGTCGATGACATCAATGTTGTCCTGTGTGCCAAGCAGACTTTTAAAACCAAAACGAACAAGTTCATGATCATCTACAATCAGGACCCGTATTCTGGAATTACTGTGGCTTTCAGGCATTAGTACTTGGAATATAATTAAATATTATTATGGAATATTATTACGCTAAGGATTGTAGCAAAGTTTCACTCATTCCACTGATTATAAGGGAATTTCAGCAGGTTGATGTTGTAGTAACGCTTATCATCAGTTACTTCCCCGGCTATCCATTCCGGTATCTCGAAAGTTTCATCAACACTGCTTAATTCAATTTCAGCCATCTGCAAACCGGCATTGTCTCCCTCAAAAACATCCACCTCCCATAGATGGGATGCATAAGGCACGTAATGGCGGGTTTTCTCAATAATATGACCGCATAAGGAGCTTAATATTTGCTCGGCATCATCTAACGGGATTTCATATTCGTACTCCTGTCGCACCATGTGGAGGTCGACACTTTTTATATTGATGTTGGCCTGCTGGTTGCTGATACGTATACGAACTGATGATTTTTGAGAAGCTTCTAATCCGCTTTGAAGGTAACCCTGTTTAATTACACAGGTTTTAGTCACCAGTGGTTTCCAGTTGTCATTTTTCAGTAAAAATTTACGTTCGATTTCAATGCCCATATGTTTTGTCGCACCTGCATTATTATTTCATGATAGATTGCATGATATGAAACCATATTTCCAGCTTGATATAGATATTATTCACCTTAACCATGCAGCTGTTGCACCCTGGCCTGTGGTCACACGTGATGCAGTGATTGCTTTTGCTGAAGAAAACGCTGCTATTGGTTCACAACGATATGATATATGGATGCAGACAGAGCAGCAGTTAAAACAGAAAATGGCTTTATTGATCAATGCGGAATCAACGGATGAAATCGCCATTTTAAAAAACACTTCTGAAGGTTTATCGCTGATTGCTCAGGGCCTGCCTTTTAAAGCCAGTGACAATATTGTTGTTCCTGCTGAAGAGTTTCCTTCCAATAAAGTTGTCTGGCAGGCACTGCAATCACAGGGGGTCGATGTTCGACTGGTTCCTGTACAGGACATCGAACAACCAGAGCAGGCGTTAATTAACGCCATGGACAATAATACGCGATTATTAAGCTGCAGCTCGGTGCAATATGCTCGTGGTTTGCGGCTGGACCTGAATGTTATTGGCAAGGCCTGCAAGCAAAACAATACCCTGTTTTGCGTTGATGCCATTCAGTCGCTGGGCGCAATAAGCTTTGATGCACAGGCGTGTTATGCCGACTTCGTGGTTGCCGATGGCCACAAGTGGATGTGCGGCCCTGAAGGCACGGCAGTGTTTTACTGCCGTAAAGAAAGGCAGGATGCATTGCAGCTAAGGCAGTATGGCTGGCATATGCTTGAACATGCATTCGATTTTTCTCATCAGCATAACGGTATACAGATTGCGCATAGCGCTCAGCGTTTTGAATGTGGCAGTTCGAACATGATGGGTATCGCGGCGCTTAATGCGTCACTGGGTTTGCTGCTTGATATTGGTATTGAAACCATTCAGGCCGGGGTCATTGAGAATGCCGATTATTTGTTCAGGCAGTTAACTTCAATTTCCAGTATAAAAATTTTAACGCCGACAGAAAACGGTAAATATGCCGGTATTGTTACCTTCCAGAAACAGGGCGTTGATAATGTAAAACTCTACCAGCACTTGCAGGACAATAATGTTCTATGCGCGCATAGAGGCGACGGCGTGCGTTTTTCTCCACACTTTTATACTGAGCAGAAACTGATGGATAAAGCGCTAAACATTGTCAGTGATTTTTCTGATTAGTAGCTTATCGCGAAATAAATTCCGCTCCTACAAGTATTTATTCTACGTAGGAGCGGAATTTATTTCGCGATGCAGGCGCTAAACTTTAACCGAATACTTGCGGATGACAACAAAACTGTTCGATACTGTGTCTTATTCAAAACATATACCTTCCTGTTTGAACCCATAAACCGCCATTGTGTCCAATAACCATCTGATAACTAATATTTAGACTAAACTCGAAGGTGTAAGTAACGGCCAGATGTCTATAGAAATATCAACGAAATTCAACGAAATATCATCCAGAAGATACAGGTATTTTTAGTACGGAACAAATATGTTTCTCTATTATAAAATTAAAAATTATCTATGGGACAGGTTTGTAAGCTGGCTTACCTACGAGCCTCCTGGTGAGCAGCCACCCTTAACCAGTTTTGAGCGTTTGCGCTATGAGCTTCGCCCCGGCGATGTGCTACTGGTTGAAGGCCGTTCAAACGTCAGTGAAATCATCAAGTCGATCACACAAAGCATCTGGACACATTCTTTTTTTTATATCGGCCGTTTGCACGATATTGACGACCCTGTGTTACGCGATCATATCCAGAGATATCGTCATTGCAGTCCAGATGAACAGTTAATTATTGAAGCCATGCTGGGTAAAGGTATTATCGTGTCTTCGATTGAAGATTATGATGGTGAGCATTTACGTATATGCCGGCCCAGGGGGATTACCCGTAAGGATTCTCAAACAGTGATTGAGTTTGCTATTACGCATTTAGGTACCGATTATGATGTTCGCCAGATAATGGACCTGGCCAGGTTTATGTTTCCATACTGGTTTTTACCTAAACGCTGGCGCTCAACTTTATTTGAACATAATGCCGGCAAACCCACGCAAACAGTTTGTTCTACCATGATGGCAGAAGCTTTTGCCAAAGTTCGCTTCCCTATTATTCCAGTGTTATATCAGGACAAAAAAGGTCAACTAAGCCTGGTGCGCAGAAATTCAAAATTAATTACACCACGCGACTTTGATCATTCACCCTATTTCGATGTCATTAAATACCCCATTCTTGATTTTGATGAACTAGGCATCTATCGCAAATTGCCCTGGGACCAGACCAGTGTTCACTGTAATACACTTGGTGACTGTTTTTATTCTAATGCTGAACAAGTGGACTTATTAACACCTGCCGCCCAATCTGCTGATACCTTAAAAGGTGACGATATTACTGGTATGGAAAGAGCTGGCAGTGATAACAATACAGGTGAAGTTGAAGAAGACAGTATAGACATGATAACTAAAGACAAGATAACTAAAGAAATGCGGCTAAACAAAAAAGCAGCAAATTAACAGCATTAAACTAAAAAAGAAATATTGGGTCTACATTTATTAATTACGCAACATATCAACACAAATAAAGGACATACTTATGATGTGGGCAGTTTTGTTAATTTTAATCATACTGGTTTCAGCGTATTTTCGGTTACCGCTTCTTGTATGGTCGCTACTGCTTGCAGCAGGCGTTACGGCCTTAACTGTTTTAGCCGATGCAGATTCATCTCATAAATATATATTGTGGATAATTTTCGCAGCCATTGTTGTTCCGCTTAATGTAAAACCTGTACGCCTTAATCTTTTCAGTAAGGCCATTTACCGGGCAATGAAAAAGATCATGCCGACCATTTCACAGACAGAACAGGAAGCACTTGATGCCGGTGATGTCTGGTGGGAGGCGGAACTGTTTAGCGGCAAACCCGATTTCAGCTTTATTCAAAAACTGCCGAAAGCCTCATTAACCGATGAAGAACAGGCTTTTATAGATGGCCCTGTTGAAGAGTTCTGTAACATGCTGGATGACTGGCAAATCACACACGTTGATTATGATTTGTCAGCCGAAGCCTGGCAGTTTGCCAAAGACAATGGTTTCTTCTCGCTGATAATTCCAAAACAATACGGCGGGCTAGATTATTCCGCATACTGTCATTCGCAGGTGGTAATGAAAATCGGCAGCCGCAGTGGTTCTGCCGCTGTTACCGTCATGGTGCCTAACTCGCTGGGCCCCGGAAAACTGTTAATGACATACGGCACCGAAGAACAGAAAGACTATTACCTGCCACGACTCGCAAAAGGTATTGATATTCCCTGTTTCGGCCTGACCGGACCCAATGCTGGAAGCGATGCCGGTGCTATGCCCGATAGCGGTGTTATTTGTTATGGAACTTATGATGGTAAAGATAATATTTTAGGTATTCGTTTAAACTGGTCAAAACGTTATATTACATTGGCCCCTGTTGCCACCTTGCTTGGCATCGCATTTAAATTACATGACCCGGATCATTTATTAAGTGACAAAGAAGACCGTGGTATTACACTGGCATTAATTAAACGTGATACTGCTGGTGTGGAAATTGGTAAGCGCCACTTCCCTGCCAATCACGCTTTTATGAACGGTCCGATTCGCGGCAAAGATGTATTTGTCCCGCTGGACTCTATTATTGGCGGCGTTGATTATGTCGGTAAAGGCTGGGCGATGTTAATGGAATGCCTGGGTGATGGTCGTGCTATTTCATTGCCCGCGCTTGGTACTGCAGCTGGAAAAATGTCAGCAAAATATACCGGTGCCTATTCACGAATACGTCATCAGTTTCATGCCCCTATTGGTTATTTTGAAGGTGTCGAAGAAGCGCTGACTGAAATCGCCGGCCAGACCTATGTAATGGATGCCTCCAGATCGCTGGTCGCTGTTGCTCTGGATTCAGGTGTTGTGCCTTCTGTTATCTCAGCCATTGTAAAACAGCAGGTGATGGAACGCATGCGTAATGTGGTTAATCATGCCATGGATATTCATGGCGGCCATGGTATATGCATGGGGCCGCACAATCATCTGGGACGCGCTTATCAGTTAACACCCGTAGGGATTACTGTTGAAGGCGCAAATATATTAACGCGCTCGATGATTATTTTTGGCCAGGGCGCAATGCGCAGCCATCCTTACTTATTAAAAGAAGTCCAGGCTGTGCATAATGAAAACACAAAACAGGGGATCATAGATTTTGACAGGACACTGTTTGCCCACGCTGGTTTTATCATCAGCAATATGGTGCGTAGTTTCTGGTTTGGTATTAGTTATGCAAAATTTGTAAAAACACCGGGCAGTAAAGGCACAAAATATTATTACCAGCAACTGGTGAAAATGAGTTCAGCGTTCGCATTGCTTTCTGATATCTGTATTGCCGTGTTAGGCGGCTCTATAAAACGCCGCGAGAAAATATCAGGCCGGCTTGCTGATGCCCTGTCAAATATGTATGTAATAACCGCCGTGTTAAAACATTATGAAGACCAGGGCTGCCATAAAAAAGATATTTTACTGCTTAAATGGGCCTGCGACGATGCGCTGTTTAATATACAGACAGCATTAAAAGGCATCATTAAAAATTTACCGGCGCCCGCTATTGGCGCATTGTGCAACTTTATTATTTTTCCTTTGACGAAACCATATCAACGTCCCAGTGACCGCCTGGGTCATCATGTTGCACGCATAACCCTCACTCCGAGTGAAACGCTGGAGCGTTTAAGCGCAGGCGTGTTTAACAGTCAGGACAAAGACAACGCTACAGGTCGCATAACACACGCGCTGAACCTGGTTCTCAAAACAACCGGTCTCGAACATAAGTTACGCAATGCATATAAACAAAAGCAGCTTGACAGTCGTGACCGTGATGCTTACCTTGAAGCAAAAGAAAAAAATATTATCACTGAAGATGAATACGCATTATTGCTTGAGACAGAAGAGGCAGTTCAAAATGCAATCAAAGTTGATGAGTTTTCTTTTAGCGGCTGGAACATTGAAACACCTTAATCAAAACCTCGTCATTGCGAGCGAAGCGTGGCAATCTCCTGATTGCGCATCTGTGGCTAATAGAGATTGCCGCGCTTCGCTCGCAATGACGATGATACGAAAATAATATATTAAAGAGAGCCTTATGAATAACGAATGTGGACGTAAAGTTTATATTGTTGATGGCAGTCGTACCCCACAACTAAAATCACGCGGTAAAGTCGGCCCATTCTCTGCTGGTGACTTAGCTGTTGCCGCAGCGAAACCACTATTGTTACGAAACAACTTCCCTCTTGATGCATTAGACGAAGTCATCCTGGGCTGTATGATGCCGGGTGAACGTGAAGCCAATATCGGGCGTGTGGTGGCATTACGTTTAGGTATTCCTCAAACGGTAACGGCATGGACGGTGCAACGTAACTGCGCCTCTGGTATGCAATCAGTCGATTCCGCCTATAAAAATATTCGTAATGGTGATGCCGATTTAATACTGGCGGGCGGTGTCGAAGCCATGAGCCGTGCGCCGGTACTGTTAAACCATACCATGGTTAACTGGCTGGGTGATTTTATGCGTTCACGTTCGACAGGCCAGAAGCTGAAAACTATTTTCCAGTTACGCGGTAAGCATTTCACCCCGGTAATCGCCCTGCTTCATGGCCTGACCGATGATACTGTTGGTCTAAACATGGGCGAAACGGCTGAAATTATTGCCAACCAGTTTAATATAACGCGCCAGCAAATGGATGAATATGCAGTGACAAGTCATCATCGCCTGGCAAAAGCATTTGAATCAGGCCATCTTGATGAAATTGAAGTGCTGTACGACGGTAAGGGTAATTATTATGACCACGATGATGGTGTAAGGGCCGATTCAAGCGTTGAAAGCCTGGCAAAACTGCGCCCCGCCTTTGATAAAAAATACGGCAAGGTTACCGCTGGCAACAGCGCCCAAATCACCGATGGCGCTTCATGGTTGCTGCTTGCCAGTGAAGATGCCGTCAACAAATACAGCTTACCTGTCATCGCTTCGATTACGGACACACAATGGGCCGGTCTTGACCCTGCGGTTATGGGCATGGGGCCGGTGCATGCCATGACGCCGATTATGCAACGCCATAAACTTTCCATTGATGACATTGATTACTGGGAAATTAATGAAGCTTTTGCAACGCAGGTGTTAGCCTGTGTTCAGGCCTGGCAGCAGGATGATTATTGCCAGAAGAACCTGGGACTAAACAGGGCCATGGGTGAGATCTCACATGAAAAATTAAATATCGATGGTGGTGGTGTCAGCCTGGGCCACCCTGTAGGCGCCAGTGGTGCACGTATTATTTTACATTTATGCAAAATATTACAGCGCACCAATGCAAAACAGGGCATGGCAAGTTTATGTATCGGTGGCGGCCAGGGCGGCGCTATGCTTATACAGAATGAATCATAACTATCATTTCAACCCTACTGTCATCCTGAGCGACGCCGAAGGATCTTATACCACAACATGACTTTAGTGGATCAACAGCAAGATCCTTCACTATCGCTCAGGATGACAGAAAAAAATGAGAAAATTAAAAATAAAATACCAGTAAACCATATATTTATACTGGTAAAACAAACATAACAAATACCGAGGCAGCCTGATGTCCGAAGATAATTTAAACACAGCGAATAACTGGAAGATTGAGCACGACGATAACAATATTGCCTGGTTACACTTTGACAAAGCCGATGCCTCTGCCAACTTATTATCACAGGCTGCGATTAAAGAACTTGATGAGATTCTTAAGGAATTCGAAAAAGAGCCACCTCAGGCCTTGATTATTCTTTCTGATAAAAAAGACAGTTTTATTTTTGGCGCTGACATAAAAGAATTTACTGCATTAGAAAATAAACAGCAGGCTCTTGAATTCCTGCATAAGGGCCATGCCCTGATGGACCGGCTGGAAGCCTTGCCCTTCCCGACCGTCAGTATGGTGCATGGACTTTGTTTCGGTGGTGGTACAGAACTCTCTCTGGCCTGTGATTATATTGTTGCCTCTGACGATAAAAAAACAAAAATCGGCCTGCCTGAAATAAAACTGGGCATTCTTCCCGGTTACGGCGGAACAGCAAGATCAATTGAACGTTGCGGTCCGCTGGCAGCGATGAATATTATGCTAACCGGTCGCGCATTAACATGCACGGGCCGCAAAAAAAATAAATCTGATCGATGAAATGGTGCCACTCAGACAGTTAAAAGCAGCAGCAGAACATTATGCATTGACCGCGCCGAAAAGAAAAAAACTTCCATTACTAACACGTTTAACAAATAGTTCATTATTACGTCCGCTAATTGCATCACAAATGCGTAAGCAGGTCGCCAGCAAAGCGAAAGCTGAACATTACCCTGCACCCTACGCATTAATCGATCTATGGAAACAATATGCCGGTAATAAAAAACGCATGCTGCAACAGGAAGCAATAGCAGTTGCAGAACTGGCAACCACTGAGACAGCAAGAAACCTGGTGCGGGTTTTCTTTTTACAGGAAAACTTAAAAAGCCAGGGCAAACAGACCGATTTTAATGTCGAACACGTGCATGTTATCGGCGGCGGCATTATGGGTGGTGACATCGCATCCTGGTGCGCCATACAGGGCCATTCCGTTACCGTTCAGGACCAGGACCCGGAAAGACTGGCGCAAACCATTAAACGTGCACAATATTCGTTTAAAAAGAAATTCAAGCGCGATAGACGTGCAATACGTGATGCTAATGATCGTTTAATGGCCGATCATCGTGGCGCAGGGTTACATCGTGCAGATATTGTCATTGAAGCGATATTTGAAGATATTGAGGTAAAACGTGCTTTATATGAATCCATTGAACCTAAGATGAAAGCCGATGCCATTCTGGCAACGAATACCTCAAGCATAAAACTGGAAGATTTGAGTTCATGCCTGAAAAATCCCGGTCGTCTGGTGGGCCTGCATTTTTTCAACCCGGTTGCAATGATGCCATTGGTTGAAATTATTCGAGGTAATGAAACGGATGATAAAGTGGTCAAACAGGCACTGGCTTTCGGAAAAAACATCAGCAAGCTGCCGCTTGAGGTCAAAAGCTCACCCGGTTTTCTGGTCAACAGAATATTAATGCCTTATATTCTGGAAGCTGTCACCATGGTTGATGAAGGCATCCCGCCTGAAGTTATTGATAAAGCCGCAACGGATTATGGAATGCCCATGGGTCCGATTGAGTTAGCTGACACTGTTGGTCTGGATATTTGTAAATCTGTCGCCAATATTTTATCAAATGCGCTGGACATGCCACTACCTGATAATTTAAAACAGCTCTCTGATAAAAAACTGGGCAAAAAAACAGGCGAAGGTTTTTATAAATACAAAAACAAAAAGCCTGTTAAAAATAAAAGTGCATCTTACGCTGACCCGCAGCAGGTTCAGGATAGACTGGTACTGCGTTTAGTTAATGAAGCCATCGCCTGCCTGCGAGAAGGTATTGTAGAAAGCGGTGATTTGATTGATGCCGGTGTGATTTTCGGTACCGGGTTCGCACCCTTTAGAGGCGGACCGCTGGAATATATCAAAACACAGGGTGTTGATAATTTAGGCCAGACACTGGACATATTAAAATCAAAATTCGGTGAGCGTTTTGAAAAAGATGCCGGCTGGAATATTTTGCAGTAATGACCTAAGGAACCTCTGATTAAGTCTGGGTCGAGCAGATTGCTGATTAAACGGTTCTGGTTCAAGGCGTGGAATGCGCGTAATAGCAGGGCTATTGCGAAATTCTACAACGCGGAAACAGGACGGTTTAACCGGCAAGATGTCGATTCACGACTTAATCAGGGATTCCCTAAAACCACAAACCATTAAATATCCTGTTCAGACCTTCTGACAGTCAAAGACTTAAAAGCTATTCACCACAGAGGCACAGAGAGCACAGAGGTTTTTTATGTTAGCTGCGCCTGCGGCGCAATTAACAATAATAAAGCTTTTCTCTGTGACCTCTGTGCCTCTGTGGTGAATAGCTTTTGTATTTGCTTATATGTATCAGCTCAAGCCTGAACTCAGTTTGTTATCCGTCAGATCATCGCCTGACTTATACGGATTAAATAACTGATAAAAGTTATTTCGTGATATTTCAGCAATATGTTCAACGCTGGTATTTCTTATTTCAGCCAATGTTGCTGCAACATATTGTACAAAGCCCGGCTGGTTTTGCTTTCCCCTGTTTGGGACTGGTGCGAGGTAGGGCGAATCCGTTTCAATTAACAAGCGATCATCGGGAATACTTTTTGCTACCTTACGTAATCTGTCTGCATTTTTAAAAGTTATTATGCCGGAAAATGAAATCATAAACCCCATTTCCATTGCCTTGTCAGCGAATTCCTGAGTTTCAGTAAAACAATGAATAACACCGCCACACTGTTCTGCATTTTCCTGACGCAATATTTCCAGGGTATCATTGCCTGCATCTCGAGTATGAATAATGACAGGTTTATCAAGTTGCCTGGCAACCTGGATATGCGCGCGAAACCGTTCCTGCTGCCAGCCTGGCGCATCCTTACCCAGTGCATCTTTTTGAGAATAATAATAATCCAGGCCAGTTTCACCTATCGCCACTACTTTATTATCAGAGGCAAGTTCAGTTAAATAATCGATGGAGAATTCATCGTTTTCTTCTGCCATGGGATGCATGCCGGCAGAAACGGAAATATCAGGATAGCATCGTACCTTTTCGAGCATCTCGGGATACTGTTTCAGGTCGATGGAAACACACAACATGTGTTCCACACCGGCACTGCGGGCGGTTTTTATTAGCGTATCAAAGCTGTTATTAAATCCTGCCAAATCGATGCAATCGAGGTGACAATGTGAATCAACTAACACTGCAACTCCTAACAGGGAGACACATATTGTCCCTTACATGGTGTGTGTAATTCTTTCAGACTTAAGAGCACCAGCCAGGTGAGTTTCTATTTTGCTTCGTGTTGAGCCTTTGTCCTGGGGTGAAAACTGTACGCCGACGCCATGGGCACGGTTTCCCTGCGCTCCTTTTGGCGTCAACCAGATTATTTTTCCGGCAACAGGCAGGCGCTCGCCGTCATCCATTAATGATAAAAGCATAAATACTTCATCACCGAGATTATATTGATTATTTGTGGGAATGAACAGGCCGCCGTTTTTAACGTAAGGCATATAGGCTGCGTATAATGAATGTTTATCTTTAATGCTTAATGACAGCATTCCAGGGCGCGATGCGGGGCCGGTCATACTCTACCTCTCAATAATTATTACAATTATCCCATGATAGTAGCAGATTTTCCCATAATAACTGCTCGTTCACTGATATTGAGCTGTGCAACAAGCTGAAATTAAGCTGATCATAAAAGCGAAATAATCGCTGCTCATTGACCCTGTTGGCAAGCGCCTGTAATTTAGTACGATCCTGTTCATTGACAATTTCAATCCCGGTGCCGCATGCCTGTAAACGGCTCAAATCTGAGGCCCAGCTTAACATGCCTTCCAGGGTCTGGACTTTGGGGAATTTTATCAGTTTTGCGGCATATTCCAGTGAATTTTTACCCGAAATCGATGCTGTCATCGCTTCAGCAAGTACCTGGTGATGCTCCATCGCCTGCAACTGCTCTAATGCGGCCAATGGTGAACCGTGGGACAACATTAATGCCTGCCTTAATGTCTGCTTAGATCGTTGGTCCGAGGTAGTTTGTGTGTGTTTGTGCTGTTGCAACCAGCTTAATGAGAGACTTTCATCAGGTTGTGAAAAACGCAATATCTGGCATCGACTGCGTATAGTGACGGGTAACCTGTGAGGACGGGCGGTCACCAGTAAAATAAGTATATTTTCTCCCGGTTCTTCCAGCGTTTTTAACAGGCTATTTGCTGCAGAGATAGTCAGATGTTCAGCCTGCTCAAGAATAGCAACTCGATAACCACCGTACTGGCTGGTCTGGTTTAATTTATCGCATAAAACACGAATATCATCGATTCGTATACTTAATACAGGGTTTTTGCTTTTTGAAGTGGCGGGCGCTGATGGTTTTACATGATACAGATCGGGATAGGTATTAGCTGCCAGTAACTGGCATGATTTACATGACCCGCAAGCCTGAAAATCAGCCGCAGGTTGCTGACACAGAACAGCATGTGCCAGAGACATTGCAAAATCAGCCTTACCTAGTCCCTGGTTACCCAACAAAATCATGGCATGCGGTAAACGCCCGGATTTTAATAACCGGGTTATTTGCTGCCATTGTGTTTGTTGCCAGGGGTAGATCATAATGAGATAAAAACTAGTACTCCGATCAGGTCGCATTGAATTTCTTTGTGTTAAATTCCCCACTGTTTGATATGTAAATGTAGGTTCGAATTTATTCGGACAAATGGTTCGGAGATATGCCTCAACCTTTTTGTCCGAATAAATTCGAACCTACAAATACTACCTCGCTTGCGCAGGGGTTTTATTCTAACATATTGTATTCATGTAATTTTTCACGTATCTGTAGCTGTACTGCGGTCAATTCCAGTGAGGCATCAATCAGGCAGATACGGTGAGGATGCTGGTTTGCCAGTTCAATATAGGCGTTTCGTACCCGCTGAAAAAAGTCATCCTGTTCTTTTTCTATTCGATCTGGCTCACTTCTCCGGCCAGCACGAGCACGGCCAACTTCAACTGGTGCGTCCAGAATAAGCGTTAAATCGGGCGTAAGTCCCCCTGCACCCATTGTTCAAGGTCCCTTATTTTAGTTACATCCAGCTGACGGCCGCCACCCTGGTAAGCATAGGTAGCTTCAGTAAATCGATCACATAAAACCGTTTGTTCGTTTTTCAATGCGGGCAATATAACTTTACTCAGATGTTCAGCCCTGGCAGCAAACATCATCAACAATTCCGCATCAGCACTCATATTGTCATCCGAGTGACTCAACAATAAACCACGCAAGGC
>CAVYHW010000006.1:0-65060 GCA_963768215.1 uncultured Gammaproteobacteria bacterium | reverse complement strand
CCAGTTCCTTTTTATCTTCTTCCTCTTCAAGGTCCAGCGAACCGCGGGCCACTGACTGCAGTTTCTTACCATCCAGTTCAGTCAGATGCGACACCAGCCACTCATCGACGCGGTCACTAAGCAGCAGTACTTCGATGCCTTTTTTCTTAAACACTTCAAGATGAGGACTGTTTTTAGCAGCAGTGTAATTGTCAGCAACAATGTAATAAATCTTGTCCTGGCCTTCAGACATACGAGAAATGTATTCATCCAGTGTGACATTTTGCTCATCGTTGTCATTATGCGTGCTGGCAAACAGTAATAGTTTGGCAATACGCTCTTTATTGGCCATGTCTTCAATCGGGCCTTCTTTCAACACCTGGCCAAATGACTTCCAGAAAGTCGCGTATTTTTCTTTATCGTCTTTCTGCATTGATTCCAGCATACACAGAACTTTCTTCACCGAAGCGCCGCGAATACGATCAATTACTTTGTTCTGCTGCAGAATTTCACGCGATACATTTAACGGTAAATCATCAGAATCAATCACACCTTTAACAAAACGCAGATAATTCGGCATCAAATGCTCAGCATCATCCATAATGAAAATACGTTTCACATACAGTTTTACACCGCGTTTATGGTCACGATCAAATAAATCAAACGGTGGATTTGTTGGTACATACAGCAATGACGTGTAACTCTGGTTGCCTTCTACTTTCGAATGAATCCAGCTCAGAGGATCAGCAAAATCGAGACTGACATGTTTATAAAACTCTTTGTATTCATCGTCAGTAATATCACCTTTATCACGCGCCCATAATGCAGCAGCACTATTAACCCGCTCAAGTTTAGTTAGCGTATTACCGGCATCATCTTTTTTAGCCTTACCTTCATCATCCCGTTCTTCTTCAGACATCATTACAGGGATAGATATATGATCAGAATACTGTTTGATAATGTTTTTCAGGCGATGCGGACTGGCAAACTCTGTTTCACCTTTTTTAAGATGCAAAATAACTTTGGTGCCACGCTCTGCTTTTTCGATGTTTTCCAGAGAAAAACTGCCTTCACCATCAGATTCCCAACGCACTGCTTCATCGGCTGCAGCACCTGCTCTGCGCGTTTCCAGCGTCACTTTATCAGCAACAATAAAACTGGAATAAAAACCAACCCCGAACTGGCCGATCATCTGCGAGTCTTTCGCCTGATCACCGGTTATTTCTTCAAGAAATTTACGGGTACCCGAACTGGCAATAGTTCCCACATTTTCAATCACTTCCTGGCGAGACATGCCAATACCATTATCAATGATGGTGACGGTATTTGCGTCTTTATCGAATTCAACGAGAATCGATAATTCAGTATCACCGTCATACAGGCTGTCATCAGCTAAAGCTTCAAAACGTAACTTGTCACATGCATCGGATGCATTCGAAATCAGCTCTCGAAGGAATATCTCCTTGTTTGAATACAGCGAATGGGTCATCAAATGCAGGATTTGACGGGCTTCTGTTTGAAATTCGAGGGTCTCTTTACTCGCTTCAACGCTCATTTTTTACTCCAATAATAAATAATAATAAGGTTTGATCTAGTGCTGCTGATTATGGGGACGCTATTCGTATTATCAAGTTAGAAAAGAGAAATTACAGGTATTAAATACACAACTGCGCAATATAACGCTCATACAGGTAAAAACAATTGTTTACGCAAATGAACGCACTAAAATGCCGGGAGCATTTTGAACGTACGCTAGTACGGTCCGTAGGACGTAGCGCAGGAAGCGCGTAGTAAATACACGCAAATAAAAACTTTTTAAATCCACAGATGAACGCAGATATTTAGAAATATAAAATGTGTTATCTGTGCATGTTGTTTTTACTTTTTAAAAATTTGCGTTCATTTGCGGAAGAATAAATCTTTTTTCTGTTTTTTATAAGCTGGGTGTTACAAGGTTCAGGTATCGGAGTCGAAAAAACCGACTCCGATACGAATGGCCCTTACATAACGGCTAACAAATTGATTTAACTTGTAAATCTTTTTACCAGCTAACGAATTTCGGTAGGATGTGGTGAGGTACGAACCGCATCAATCGCGACTGCGCAATATAACGCTCATACAGGTAAAAACAATTGTTTCCGCAAATGAATGCAAATGCACGCAAATAAAAACTTTTTAAATCCACAGATGAACACAGATAAACACAGATTAAAATGTTTTATGTGTAATAGTGTTATTAGTCAGCCAGTTTCCCTTGGTAATGACACTACTACATTTATGCTTCTAAACATCTGTGTTTATCTGTGTTCATCTGTGGATATTATTTTTTTGCTTTTTAAGATTTAAATTACCACTCCTAAACCACACCTTCAAGCTGTAACAAGCGGTATTTAATATCCAGCAGTCCGCCTTCAGTTGCACCAGCGTAACCACCAATACCCTTTGCTGCGACCACACGATGACAGGGAATAACAATCGGCAGAGGATTATTTCGACAGGCATTACCCACTGCACGCGGAGAGGTTTTAAGACTTGTTGCTATCTCACCGTAGGTCCGTGTTTCACCATAAGGTATTTGCAATAACTGTTTTAATACTTTTTCCTGAAAAACGCTAATGTTCAACTGCATATCAACATTTATATTTTTTACTTTTGAATTCGGTTTAAGATATATTTCAATTTTATTTTTAACCGTTTCAGCCAATTTAGTAGTCGGTGCTTTATCTGTTTTTTTATTTAAATAATCTACTTTTATTAACTTCAAACCAGCAAACTGTAAACCTATGGTTGCAATATCGGTGGTAAAAATTACCGCATAGTTTTGTGAACTTTTGCTACTCATAATTTATCTCCATGGATGGAGTGACTGAAAATTGCTCCTCGGTAATTGCTCCTGCATTACCCTACTACCGTCCATCCATGGACATATGTATTTTCTGCACTTCCTACATCCATGCAGGTCGTATGCTGAGAATCGTCTGCATCGATTCCAGAGCACTATTCACTGTTAACTATTCACTATTTACTGCTTTTTACAGCGCTTTTCAATAATCGTATTTTCTGCAGGTTCTGCTCAATTAATGCTTTTCTATTTTCACTAGTCGTAATTAACAATAATTCTGTATAGACTTTTTCTGCATCATAATAAATTCCGGCAAGCATGAGCGCCTTACCCGCTTTAAAACGGGCTGACTGGGCCCACAGATCATTTTCGGCGCCCATTACGGCGCGTGCTGATTGCAGATAAAATAACGCAGCGCTGTCATACTTTTCCAGAGAAAAATATGACTCGGCTTTCCAGAAATATATTTCGCGTTTTAATTTTTCATCCAGACCATCAATATAAAGTAAATCGAATAATTTAATTGCCTGTTGATGTTGCTGCACCGTCTGGAAATCAAAGACAACCTGAATATATCGGTCCAGTTCGGCTGGTGTAATTTTCGGTTTCTCGGAAAATGTTTTACGTATTAAATTTTCACTCTGAGCATATTCACCCTGCAATATTAAGACACGCGCTTTACGCATACGCCAGTCAAACAGGGTTTTTCCTTCAGGAGGCTCTTCAAGGCTTTTCATTATTGTCGCCGCCTCGTAGTAATCACCTTCCGACAAGGCATAATCCACCAGTCGATAACGCACCTCATCGGGCAGCACGCCCACATCAGTTACCTTATTACTGTGCAGATAGAGCTGGTTGATTAATTCCAGGCCGTTTTTACGCTTTTCAATTATCTCAACAATCGTTTTGTGCTGGCCTTGTTGCGTTGAAAATTTTTCTGTATGTAATACCAGAGCAACATTAAGCTGTAACGCCTTTTCCGGATCACTTTCAATTAATTCATTTGATAACTGCAGCCACTGTTCGTCATTACCAAAAAGCAAAGCATGCTCATTGGCAATGATCAGGCCCTGTTTATTGTACAGGTTCCATAAATCATCAGCGCTGACCTGATAGTTTTCATCGAACACCGGATGCTCAATATTCAGTGATAACATCGACTCCAGGTTTAATATCTGTGCTGACTGGTCTGCGAATACTTTTGCAGCAAGATACGCCACATAGGATTTTGCCCATCGTGCTGATTTATTTAACGCCTGGCCATCAAGCTGTTCGCGCATCTGTTGATAAATTTCCTGCGCACTTTTCGGTTCACTTTGTAATCGGGCAATCAATAAAAGAGCTTCAACATCGGCTGCATTATCAGTAGTAATTTGTTTTAAAACCTGAGTTGCCTGCTGTGGACGGTTTGTTCTGAGTAATACCTGGGCCTGAAGTAATACCCAGTCAATATCTGTTTCATACGTTTTATAGTCACGTTCATATTTGACCAGCGCTCTTCGCGCATCATCATCCCGCTGCATCTGCAGATAAGCTCGAATTACCAGCCGCCTCCACACAGATGGTAACGATGGATCTCTGTTTTCAGCTTTTGAAGTCCATAACATATTCTGCAACTGGTCTAGCGCTAAATCGCTTTGTTTTAATTGCAACCTGGCAATCACCTGCTGCGTCTCAAACCAAAAATAAATCTTGCGTGTGATATGCCCTTGCTGTACTGCGGCATTAAACAACCATTGTGTACGTTCGATTAGTTGTTTCCATCGTTCAAGGGCTGACAATAAAAGGATGCGTTTATATTCGAAGGCATACCAGTCAGCGGTAAATAGCTGACGCTTTTTTTGTTCATCATCCAGCAAACTTAAAGCAAGTGCAGGCAAACCGAGCTCAACAAGCTCGTTCATTTGCGCCAGCGATTTAAAGGTGATTGACTGATTGTTATCACCCGTATTGCCGGCTGAAGTTATGTGTTCGCTAGCTGATGAGGTGGTAGTAGTCGGTTTATCCTGTTCTGACCAGCTATCGGTGCACAGACCAAATACCAGTAACACAGAAAATAAAATACGCATTAAGAACAACCTGTTGTGCTAGCCCGAATATTTCATAGGAATGCAGACAATGGGGAACATATTTATTTATTGGTCAGTGAGTCAGTTTGAGCGATTCGCCCCAATATGACGTTATGGGCATAGCCATAGCTATGGTTACAGGAGAATCGTACCCAAAATAAATGAATTCTGGGGCCACTGATATTTTTCCAAAAACTGCATAGCGTTGTCGAGTACATAGTGTACTTTTCTAATATACTACTATTTCTTATAATAATCATAGTGTTAAGCGAGATCTTCAGCGTTCCTATGAAATATTCGGGCTAACCATGGTTTGATTCTATCAATCCAGAGTTAAACCTGCATTTAAAAAAAATTTGCCGCGAAGCACGCAAAGTTTTTTCTCTAATTTCTAAATAATAAGCAAAAAAAGAGCGGTACAATGTACCACTCTTTTTATTAAAAAACTTTAAATCTAACTGGCTATTATTTTTTATCAGATAGCTTTAGTTTTTCAGCAATACGAGCCGCTTTACCTGTTCTACCACGTAAGTAGTAAAGTTTAGCGCGACGTACTTTACCGCTGCGTTTGACTTTTATCTCACCAATTGCATTACTGTAGGTCTGGAACACACGTTCAACACCTTCACCATGAGACATTTTACGTACTGTAAATGCAGAGTGTAAGCCACGGTTACGTTTGGCAATTACTACGCCTTCGAAAGCCTGTAAACGCTCACGATCACCTTCCTTTACACGTACCTGAACAACTACAGTATCACCAGGATAAAACGCCGGTACTTCGCGTGTCATTTGTTCAGCTTCAAGCTGTTGAATTATGTTACTCATATCTTTAACTCCGCTTTCGCGCCCTGCTCTTCAGTTAATCTAATTCTCTTTGTTAATCTGTTTAACTTTTTGTCTGCTCAAAAGGGCAGCGTCAATTTGACTCTGACCCAGGTTGTTCAGCCTTCACTTGCTCAGCTATAAACTCTGCCAGCAAACTCTCTTTTTCTTTATCCCAGCGTGAGACATCTTTTTTAATCGCATCCAGCAGGTCCGGTCTTCTTAACCAGGTACGGCCTAATGCCTGCTTTAAACGCCAGCGTTGTATCGCCTGATGATCACCGCTTAATAAAACATCCGGCACAGTTTGATCATCAACTGTTTCCGGCCGTGTGTAATGCGGGTAATCCAGCAGTCCATGTATATCGGAACCCTGCATATATGAATCCTGCAAAGCCGATTCATCATCACCTAAAACACCGGGTATCAACCTGGTAATGGCGTCGACTACAACCAGTGCGGCAAACTCACCGCCACTTATAACATAATCACCTATCGACCATTCTGCATCAACCAGTGACTGTATAATTCGCTCGTCTATGCCTTCATAACGACCAGCAATCAAAATCAAATTTTCGTCAGTTGCTGCTGTGTTAACTAACAACTGCTGGTTTAACTTCTGTCCCTGCGGACTCATGTAAACCACTTTTGTCACCTTCCCGGGTGTGTTTTCAGCTGCTTCAGCTTTCGCCGCCATTATTGCCCTGGCTAATGGTTCGACTTTCATTAACATGCCGGGACCACCACCATAAGGCCGGTCATCTACCGTGCGATGCTTGTCCTGCGTATAGTCTCTCGGGTTAAAACATTCCAGTGTCAACTGCTGCTGTTTTATCGCACGTCCCAGCACACCAAAACCGGCAGCCTGCTGTATTAACTCTGGAAACAGACTAATGATATAAATATTCACAACGCTGTTTCACCATGTTACCTATAAATAACTCAGGTAAATAACTCAGGCTAAAAATCCGGGTCCCAGTCAACCTCTATTGTACCTTGCGCCAGATCAACTGAAATAATCGTCTGCTGCAAAACCCAGGGAATCAGGCATTCTTCGCCTTCTTTCTCAGCGCCTTCTTCAGAAGCAACCACCAGCACATCATTGGCGCCGGTTTCCATCAAACTTTTTACTATACCCAGCTCAAATCCCTGCTGGTTAATTACCCGTAAACCTGTCAGCTCATGCCAGTAAAATTGATTTTTACCTCTCAGCTGTTCAAGCTGAGCTGGCTCAATGGCTATTTCTGATCCAATGTAAGCCTGTGCTTCATCGCGATCATTACAGTGTTCCAGTTGTGCTATCACTGTTTTAGCATGGCGTTTGCCTGCTCTAAGTTTCACCTTTTTCCATGGCGACCTGCTTCTGTTCTCAGGCCGGATATACCAGGGACTGTAATCAACAATGGATTCCATCGGATCGGTATAAGAAAATACCTTAAGCCAGCCTTTTACCCCGTAAACTCCGGTAATTCGTCCTAAAATGACTTTTTCCGAAGCGCCGCCTTCGCTCTGCCTATCTTCTTTCTGCTCACCTTGTTGATCCTGCTTCATACAGCAAGCTTCACTCAACAGGCCAATATTTTATAAGCAAATCACTAAGCAGCTTGCTGGCTTGATTCAGCCTTGGCCTGTTTAAGCAAGCTGGATACACGATCTGATGTTTGCGCACCCATAGATTTCCAGTGCGTTACACGATCCATATCAATTACCAGACGTTGTTCACCACCGGTAGCACCAGGGTTGAAAAAACCTAAACGCTCAATGTAACGACCATCACGAGACCTGCGTGAGTCTTTAACATCAATGTGATAAAAAGGCTTTTTCTTTGCACCGCCTCTTGATAAACGTATTGTTACCATCTGTCACTCTCAAATTCTTTAACTAAAAAAGGCCCCAGAAATATATTCATGGGCCACAGCGAACCGCGAATTTTACGTGATTATTTTGTCAGATGGAAGCCTGTTTTACGAATATAAACAGGAAGACTCAATGCACAGACGTCGATTTGTAGAAAAAAACCATAAAATAGTCCGCAAATAACGCAAAAGACGCAAAGAAAAAACTTTTTGATCCACAGATGAACGCAGATAAACACGGATTTAAAAAACAAAAAACATTTTTATCTGTGTTTATCTGCGTTCATCTGTGGACAATAATCTTTGATTTCTTTATTTTCGTGTTCTTGGCGTTATTTTCGGACTGTTATTTTGTTGTCAGCTTTACTCCTTTTAATCCTGGCTAAAAAACGCGGGTTAAATGCACCACAGCTCATCGCCAGATCCTCATCTTCTGTATTAACAGGCAACTGACGGTGTGAAACAAGTACCTCGTAAAATAGTTGTTTTCCCCTGTTGAGTAAATTAATCATTGCCAGGTTATTTTCATATTAATTTAGAAAGCAGATAAACAACGACAAAGACAACTACCCAAAATACCCACACAACCGCCTCTATAACAACTATTTCTTTCTGAGTATCTTTATTGTGATGCATGGTTACACTCTTGTATTTGCAATTGTCAATACAAGATAAGCAAATCACATGCCAGAAAATTAACCTGAATAACACCGGCTAAATAAAGCAGCGGCTTAATCCATTTTAGTGCTTAAAGCCCACTCGTACGGGCATTTCGTTGAACTTGATGATTGTTTGTTATTGTTGATTGTTGTGACAGCTATTTAAGCGCCTGCAGTGAACTGTAAAAAAAAGTGACACATTTCAGTCAAGAGTGTCATTTATTTTCGATTACAGCTAGAAATGTGCCCGTACAGATAAAAACAATTTAAATCCACAGATAAACGCAGATAAACACAGACGATAAACACAGATAATTACGTTAGTAGGGCTTTAAACATCTGTGTTTATCTGCGGACGATTTACTTTTTGTTTTTATTCATTAACCACGCAGGCTAAAAACCCATACCGCCACCACCCGGTCCACCCATTCCCGGCGGCATACCACCACCTTTCATGGCGCGCATCATTTTTGCCATGCCGCCGCCGGACATTTTTTTCATCATCTTCTTCATCTGCATCTGCTGCTTGATGAGCCGGTTCACGTCCTGCACCTGCAAGCCGCAACCTGCTGCGATTCGGCGCTTGCGCGAGCCTTTGATGATATCCGGGAAGGCTCGTTCTTTGGGTGTCATGGAATTGATAATGCCAACCATACGTCGCATTTCCCTGTCATTAACCTTGTCCTTAAGTTTGTCCGCCATGCCCGGCATGCCGGGGAGTTTGTCCATTAAACCGGCCATGCCGCCCATATTCTGCATTTGCTCAAACTGTTCTTTCAGGTCATTGAAATTGAAACTCTTGCCCTTCTGGATCTTATTCGCCAGCCGCGCCGCTTTTTTGTGATCGACTTTCTGCTGAACTTCTTCGACCAGCGAAAGCACGTCACCCATACCCAGAATACGTGAAGCCACACGATCAGGGTAAAAGGCTTCAAGTGCTTCAATTTTTTCACCTGAACCCATAAATTTAATGGGTTTACCGGTAATCTGTCGAATCGACAGGGCGGCGCCGCCACGGGCATCACCATCGGTTTTGGTTAAAATAACACCGGTTAATGGCAGGGCCTCATTAAACACCTTCGCGGTGTTGGCCGCATCCTGGCCGGTCATACTATCAACCACAAACAGGGTTTCTATCGGGTTAACTGCAGCGTGAATGGCCTTGATTTCATCCATCATGTCCGTGTCGATGTGTAAACGGCCGGCGGTATCTACCAGCACCACATCAATATAATGCTTGCGCGCATAATCAATGGCGGCCCTGGCGATATCAACTGGTTTTTGATCGGTACTGCTGGGGAAAAATTCTGCGCCAACCTGTGTGGCCAGGGTCTTTAGCTGCTCTATCGCCGCTGGCCGATAAATATCACAGCTCACCAGCAGGGATTTCTTTTTCTCTCTTTCCTTGAGCATTTTAGCCAGTTTGGCCACCGTGGTGGTTTTACCCGCGCCCTGTAATCCGGCCATCAGCACCACGGCGGGGGGTTGTGCGCTCAAATCGAGTTGCTCGTTTTGCGCGCCCATTATCTTAACCAGTTCATCCTGGACGATATTTACAAAAACATGCCCCGGCTTCAGACTGGTTAATACTTCCTCACCCAGCGCACGCTGTTTTACCTCTTCGATAAAGCCGCGGACAACGCTCAGCGCAACGTCTGCTTCTAACAATGCCATGCGTACATCACGCAACGCATCCTGAATATTTTTTTCGGTCAGTCGGCCTTCACCGCGCAATTTCTGCGCGGTACTGGCAAGACGGTCACTTAATCCATCAAACATAATAAAACCTGAGTCGTTTAGGGGTCAGAGTCAATATCAGTAAGTTAAGTGTTTTTGTTGAAGTAGGGTGCGCTGTGCGCACCATGGAAATACCGACCTGCTGGCCGTTTGGTGCGCATGGCGCACCCTACCATGACATAGATTTCCCTTAACTTACTGGCATTGGGTCGGAGTCACTTTGTTAGCCAAAAGCAGAAAACAATAATACTATCAGTTGATCAAAATGACGCCGATCCCGATTATACAAGAACGAGAATTATAGCGAATTATAAAGATCGTTGTTAGTCTTTTTTTTTTTCGTCAAAAGACCAATGACTAACAACCAACGAGTATATGTTATAATTTTTCGAATTATTATGTAGGGCCTGTTAACACTAATTAAATTATCACTGTTGTGATTGAAAAAGTGTCAATCGAGGCGTGAGGAGAGTAGTTTGGTTATTCCAAATAAACGACAAGCAACACTGAGTGGCGCTTTTTCAAACACAACCCGAAGGGTCGGGGCCATTTTTCCGTCCAACTACGTTGTCAATCGTTTGAGTAGAATAACTACACTTCACTCTTTCCGTCTTGCTGGTCAAAAAAATGGCCCCGACAGTGACAGTTTAATTAGTGTTAACAGGCCCTGGTCCAAGCTCAGTATGGAGCCAAAAAAATAATCAACATGGATAAATACATCTTCATTTACAGTGCCATTATTCTATATTTAACCAGTTCTGCATTGTTATTTTTTCACATAAAACAACCCACAGGACAGACTGCTGAGAGCTCTGCTGCACACTCCACGGCACTGTCAAAAAAACAGATCCTGCTCATTGGCCTGGGCGGTTTTCTGCTGCATAGCCTGGCGCTGTATAACGGCATGTTTATCCCACAGGGCGTCAACCTCGGCTTTTTTAATGCCCTGTCACTGATTACTGCATTTATCGTTTTTCTGACTTTAATAGATGCCTGGCGCTACCCGGTTGAAATCCTGCCAATCATTCTGCTGCCTATTGCAGCAGTCACTATGTTACTTGATATCGACAGCAGCACTGACCACCTGCTACCTGCAGACAGTTCAAATGCGCTCATTTTTCACATATTGACCTCCATCATCGCCTACAGTGTACTTTCGCTGGCTGCGCTACAGGCCATTTTACTGTCCATACAGAATAAATTTCTGCACGCTCACCAGCCCGGCGGATTAATTAAACTCATGCCGCCGTTAAGACACATGGAAATTTTACTGTTTGAAGTCATAGTTGTCGGCTTTATAGCATTAACCATATCACTAGGCAGTGGACTGATTTTCCTGGAAAACATGTTTGCACAGCAACTGGCACACAAAACCGTATTGTCCATTTTTGCCTGGTTTGTCTTTCTTATTTTATTAATCGGCCACTGGAAACTTGGCTGGCGTGGCCGTGTTGCAATTCGCTGGACCCTGACCGGCTTTGCCAGCCTGATGCTGGCTTATTTTGGTAGTAAATTTGTGCTGGAAGTTTTGCTGTCATGACTTGCTGTCATAATGGGCAAGCAAAATCTGTGCGTATAAATTAACCATTCTCATAATTAAGAGAAACTCTTCTTGAACGAAATATCAACAGTTTCGCTGTTTATCATTCTTGCACTTCTGATTTTACTTTCCGGCTTCTTTTCCGGCTCCGAAACCGCTTTGATGACGCTCAACCGTTATCGCGCAAAAAGTCTTGCCCATAAAGGCCATAAAGGTGCAAAACTTGCCATTAAACTACTGGCACGACCAGATCGATTACTTGGCCTGATATTGCTTGGCAATAATATCGTAAATATATTTGCCGCAACCATCGCTACCATTATTGCACTGCGGCTTTATGGTGAAATCGGTATCGCTATTGCGCCCTTTGTTTTGACCTTTGTTATTTTAGTATTCGCAGAAGTCACCCCTAAAACACTGGCCGCATTAAAACCGGAAAAACTCGCCTTTCCTTCGGCTTTTCTCTACTCACTTATCGCCACGCCACTCTACCCCTTTGTCTGGCTGGTGAATATTTTCTCAAATTCACTGTTGCGTTTATTTGGAGTTCATCCGGATAAAGGAGCAAAACATGAACTCAGCGCCGACGAGTTACGTGCTGTTGTCATAGAAGCCGAACATTTCATGCCACGGATTCATACCGATATGCTGCTTGGCATTCTGGACCTGGAACAGGTCAGTGTAGAAGACATAATGGTGCCAAGAAATGAAATTACTGGTATCGACCTGAACGATAACTGGAATGACATTGTGCACCAGATAACACACAGTCAACGCACACGTGTTCCGGTGTTTCATGATAGCATTGATAATACTGTAGGCACTTTACATTTACGCAAAGTACTCAACCTGCTTTCTCGTGATGAACTAAACATGAAAACATTAAACAGGCTAATTATACCAGCCTATTTTATTCCGGTTGAAACCCCTCTCACTCTTCAGTTATTAAATTTCAAGGACAACCGCCGCCGCACAGGAATGGCGGTAGATGAATACGGCAGTATTCAGGGCCTGGTGACACTGGAAGATATTCTGGAAGAAATTGTAGGCCGGTTTACAACTGATTCACCAATACGAATCCCTGGTATACACAAAACAGAAAACAACGGTTACCTGATTGACGGCAATACCAACATCCGTGAAATCAACCGAGCCTTAAACTGGTCATTGCCCACTGACGGGCCTAAAACACTTAATGGCCTGATCCTGGAGTACATGGAAATTATCCCGCAAAATGGCACCGGTTTGATGGTAGACGATTACACTATTGAAATTACACGCACAAAAAACAACGCCGTGCAAACAGCAATAGTAACAGACACAAAATCAGCCGAGGATGAAAACCTGGAAAAGAATAAAAACTAATGAGGCTGTAAATGTGGTGAAAAATATTTTGCCGCGAAAAACGCAAAGGGCGCAAAAAGATCAAAAGACTAATTGTCCACAGATGAACGCAGATAAACACAGATAAAACCTTTTTTTAGTTTTAAAACATCTGTGTTTATCTGCGTTCATCTGTGGACTAAAAAATCTTTTCTTCGCGATTTTTGCGTTTTTCGCGACAAAGAATATTTTAACTGGTTTTTAAGAATATTCATTTAAGTAATGCATATACACTATTAAGTAACAATGGCCAAAGCAAAAATACAATACGTTTGTACTGCCTGTGGCGCCAGCCATTCAAAATGGGCCGGCCAGTGTGGCGACTGTGGAGAATGGAACACCATGAGCGAAACCATCGCTGCCATCACCACAAATAACCGTCAGGGCTTTGCCGGCAAAAAGGGCAATGCACAAATTCAGGCATTAGAAGACATTCAAATGCTTGAGGAAATGCGCACACCAACAAGAATCAGTGAACTGGACCGGGTACTCGGCGGTGGCCTGGTGCATGGCTCTGTCACCTTAATCGGCGGTGACCCGGGTATTGGCAAATCAACTTTATTGACCCAGACCCTGGCCAGCCTGAGCCAGTCACTTCCCTGCTTATATGTCACCGGTGAGGAGTCGCTGCAACAGATCAGCATGCGCGCCCATCGTCTGGGTCTGGAAGACAGGGGCCTGAAATTATTGTCCGAAACCTGCGTGGAAAACATCATCACACTGGCTGGCGAAGACAACCCTAAAGTTATCGTTATTGACTCCATCCAGACCATCTACACCGAAGCTTTGCAGTCGGCGCCCGGCGCCGTGGCCCAGGTGAGAGAAAGCGCTGCGCAACTGGTGCGCTTTGCCAAACAGACCGGCACCGCATTATTTCTGGTAGGACATGTCACTAAAGAAGGTACACTTGCCGGCCCGCGCGTACTAGAACACATGGTTGATACCGTACTTTATTTTGAAGGTGATCCGGGCGAACGTTACCGTATGATTCGCGCCGTAAAAAACCGTTTTGGCGCGGTCAATGAACTGGGTATTTTTGCCATGACCGATGAAGGCCTGAAAACAGTCAGCAACCCGTCGGCCATTTTTCTTTCGCGTCACGAGCAGCCCGTGCCCGGCAGTATCATCACTGTCACCCGCGAAGGCAGCCGCCCGCTGCTCATTGAATTGCAGGCGCTGGTGGATGAATGCCACAGCAATAATCCGAGGCGCGTATGTCTTGGGCTCGACCCCAATCGCCTGAACATGCTGCTGGCGGTAATGCATCGGCACGCCGGTATCGCCATGTTCGATCAGGATGTATTTATCAATATTGTTGGCGGTGTACGCCTTAGTGAAACCTCTGCTGATACTGCTCTGATTCTTGCTGCACTTTCCAGCTTTCGCGATAAACCCTTAGCTAACGATATCTTTACCTTTGGCGAAGTCGGTCTGGCCGGTGAGATTCGCCCGGTGCCCAACGGCCAGGAACGTTTACGCGAAGCAGCCAAACATGGTTTTAAAACAGCAATAATTCCAAAAGCCAATAAACCTAGAAAAGGCGAAACCATTGAAGGCCTAAACATCATTGCCGTACAGCGTGTCAGCGAACTGATAGAAACTGCCATTACGCTATAAAAACATTTTAGTCCGCGAATAACGCGAAACACGCAAAGAAAAAACTTTTTTAATCCACAGATGAACACAGATAAAATCTTTTTTTAATTTTAAAACATCTGTGTTCATCTGCGTTCATCTGTGGACAATATTCTTTTGTTTTTTTCGCGTCTTTTGCGTTATTCGCGGACTAAAGTCTTTTAAAATTCATAGCGACAGAACTATATCAACCTCCGAATAGTTTGCTAAAATGCGTCATGGTTAAAAAGACCCCCAACTTTGAAAAAGCATTATCCGAACTCGAAACCCTGGTTGACGATATGGAACAGGGTAATCTCAGCCTGGAAGAATCACTGAAACGTTTTGAAAAAGGCATTGCTTTGAGTACTGAGTGTCAGCAGGCACTGCAGAATGCTGAGTTAAAAATCAAGGAACTGGTTGAAAAAAATGGCAAACTGATAGAACAAGACCTCGAGCTGGATGACTAAGCCTACTTTCCAGTCTCGCCTTGAGACCTACCAGAAACGTGTTGATGCCGCATTAGATAAATACCTGCCATCGGACGATCCACCGGAACACAATCTGGCTACAGCCATTCGTTATTCCGTTATTGGGGGTGGAAAACGCATAAGACCCGCCATGGTTTACGCTGCTGGCGAGGCAATGGGCGTATCCACAGATTTACTGGACATTCCCGCCTGTGCAGTTGAAATGATCCATGCATATTCATTAATTCACGATGACCTGCCGGCAATGGATGATGATGATCTGCGGCGCGGTCGCCCCACCTGTCACAAAAAATTTGATGAAGCCACGGCGATACTGGCCGGTGATGCCTTACAGGCGCTGGCTTATGAAATTCTGGCGAAAGATGATCATAAAGAGTTAACACCTGAGCATAGAATTGAAATGTTAAGCCTGCTAACTGAAGCCAGTGGTGCGCACGGTATGGCCGGAGGCCAGGCAGTAGATTTGGCATCAGTCGGCAAACATCTCACACTGGAACAGCTGGAACAGATGCACCAGCTAAAAACCGGCGCACTGATTCGCGCCAGCATTCTGCTTGGCGGCATGTGTAAACAGGACATTTGTCAGCAGGAAATCGACATGCTCAGCAAATATGCGATGTATATTGGCCTGTCTTTTCAGATTCAGGATGATATTCTGGATGTAATCAGCGACACTGAAACACTGGGCAAACCACAGGGCTCTGATCAAAAACAGGAAAAACCCACGTTTCCCGCCATTATAGGACTGAAAAAATCCAAGCAGCTGGCGCTGGAACAACATAAGCTTGCGTTAAAAACACTTGAACATCTGGATGAAAAAGCAGATAGTTTACGTCAGCTGTCTGCTTATATTGTGGAACGTCAGTTTTAACCTCGCAATTAACGATAAATAATTAACCATAGTTCATACATAATATTATCCAGATATGTCGTTTACTAAATCCAACTGGTCACTGCTAGAGTCAATAAACTCACCGGCGGACGTTCGCAAGCTCAATGCTTTGCAACTAAACGAACTCACACGCCAGTTACGAGAGTTTTTGCTGGACAGCGTTTCATCTACCGGTGGCCATCTTTCTGCAGGCCTTGGCACGGTAGAACTCACGGTAGCGCTGCATTATGTATTCAATACCCCTTACGACCGCCTGGTATGGGATGTCGGCCATCAAACCTACCCACATAAAATCCTTACTGGCCGGCGTGAACAAATGCGCACTTTACGGCAAAAAGGAGGCATTGCCGGTTTCCCAAAACGCGAAGAAAGTGAGTATGACTGTTTTGGCGCCGGCCACTCCAGTACATCAATTGCCGCCGCACTGGGTATGAGCATTGCCGCCAGAAAGAACAAGGAGAACCGGCATTGTGTCGCTGTCATCGGCGATGGCGCAATGACGGCAGGCATGGCATTTGAAGCACTGAACCATGCCGGTGACAGTGACGCCAATTTACTGGTGATTCTGAACGACAATGACATGTCGATTTCCCCCAATGTTGGCGCACTGTCAAACCACCTCACCCGCCTGCTGTCCGGCAACCTGTTTTCAACCCTGCGTGAAGGCGGAAAAAAAGTACTGGAAAATATCCCACCTGCGCTGGAACTGGCGCGACGCACAGAAGAACATGTGAAAGGCATGGTGGCGCCGGGAACCATGTTCGAAGAGCTGGGGTTTAACTATTTTGGACCGGTTGACGGGCATGATCTGGACACTTTGGTACCTGTGTTAAAAAATATAAATAATCAATCGGGCCCCAGGCTGCTACATATTAAAACCCAGAAAGGAAGAGGTTACTTCCCATCAGAAGATGCCCCCGTTAAATTCCATGCTGTCAGCGCCTTTGACTTAAGCACCGGAAAATCCCACGCAGCCGCCACAACCAAACCACCAAGTTATACCGAAATTTTCGGCCAGTGGTTATGTGACATGGCAGCGCAGGATGAACGCCTGATCGGCATTACGCCTGCCATGCGCGAGGGTTCAGGGCTGGTTGAATTTTCCAGGCGCTTTCCAAAACGTTATTTTGATGTAGGCATTGCAGAACAGCACGCCGTCACACTCGCTGCCGGCATGGCATGTGATGGTTTAAAACCAGTGGTTGCTATCTACTCGACTTTTTTACAACGCGCTTACGACCAGCTGGTCCATGATGTCGCCCTGCAGAACCTGTCCGTGGTTTTTGCTATTGATCGTGCCGGTATTGTCGGTGCGGATGGCCCGACCCATACCGGAGCCTATGACATCAGTTTTTTACGCTGCATACCTAACATGGTCATTATGACACCAGCCGATGAAGCTGATTGCCGCGGCCTGCTCACCACCGCCTTTTTACATGATGGTCCCAGTGCGGTACGTTACCCTCGTGGTTCCTGTACCGGCATGCATTTGACTGATGAAGGCAGGAATGAACTTAAGGCCTTACCATTCGCCCAGGCGAAACAGGTACGGCAAGGGAATAAAGTTGTTTTATTAGTCTTCGGCACCCTGTTAGCAACCGCCATGGAAGTTGCCGAAGAAATAGATGCCAGTGTTTTCAATATGCGCTTCGTTAAGCCACTGGACACAAACACAATCAATAGCATAGCCAGGCACTATGATTTAATTGTTACGATTGAGGACAATGCCATTGCCGGTGGAGCTGGCAGTGCCGTTGCTGAATATCTCATTCAGCAACACATCATGGCTAATCTGCTACAAATTGGCTTCCCTGATGAATTTATTACTCACGGTCAGCCCGGCGAACTGTTTGCCGACTGGAACCTCGATAAATCCGGCATCTTACAGGCCATTCAGGCAAGAATGAATTCGAATATCATTCCTTAGTTTGATTTAAGTAATTGCTTATATAGCTTAAACAGGATAAAATACCTACTGTTTTACTCAGGTATTATTCAGGCAGATTAACGAATGACGGCTCGCTACCAGCTGAAAGTGGTGACAGATTTTGCTTCAGCCCACACGCTTCGGGATTATCCCGGTGCGTGTAGTCGTTTGCATGGCCACAACTGGAAAGTTGAACTGGAGGTTGTGGCTGCTCAGCTAGACAATGTCGGTATGGCCATTGATTTTAAAGTTATGAAACAGGCCGCCAGGGAAGTCGGTGACGGCCTGGACCATCGTTACCTGAATGATCTTGAACCCTTTAAAGAAATTAACCCAACAGCAGAAAACATCGCAGCCTATATGTACAAAGAGATTTCTGCTCGTATAAACAGTGACAAAATTAAAGTGACTGCGCTTACGATATGGGAAACCGAGCGCGCCTGTGTTCGTTACAGTGAAGAGAATGAATAATGACCAATACCCCTGAAAAAACGGCCCGTGAAAATAAAGCCCGTAATAAGAAAGCCGGGGCAACTAGCACATTACCTGATGTTCAGAACACCGCGGACACCCGTGCAATTGCCATTAATAAAGTAGGTATCAAAGATATTCGCCACCCTGTGCAGGTAAAAGACCGTACCGGTAAAATCCAGCATACTATAGCCAATTTCAACATGTACGTGGCGTTGCCTCACGAATTTAAAGGCACACACATGTCACGTTTTGTTGAAATTCTCAACAATCATGACTGGGAAATCACGGTTGATTCATTCAAGATAATGCTGGCCGAAATGACCAATCTTCTGGATGCAGAAGTTGGTCACATAGAAATGAGCTTTCATTACTTTATTAACAAAACTGCACCTGCTTCCGGTGTTAAAAGCCTGCTTGATTACGAAGTTACTTTTATTGGCGAGCGCAAAAACAACAAGAATATAATCAATATTAAGGTAGTTGTTCCTGTCACCAGCCTGTGTCCGTGTTCGAAAAAAATATCTGATCGTGGCGCACATAATCAACGTTCTCATGTCACCGTAAATATCGAAACTGAAGACTTTATATGGGTAGAAGAGATTATAGACCTGGTGGAATCACAGGCTTCCTGTGAACTATATGGCCTGTTAAAACGCCCGGATGAAAAAGTTGTTACCGAACGTGCATACGATAATCCAAAGTTTGTTGAAGACATGGTGCGTGATATTGCGCATCAATTAAACATTGATCAACGTATACTCTCTTACACAGTAGAGTCAGAAAACTTTGAGTCGATCCATAACCACTCAGCCTATGCACTGATCGAAAAAAACCGATAGAAAGAACAATAAACTACCACGCAGGACAGCCGGTAAAAGTATTCAAAAACACTTAGCCGCAAAAACGTGTAAAAAAAGCAAAAAAAATATCCACAGATGAACGCAGATTAACACAGATAAAATCTTTTTTATTTTTAATAACATCCGTGTTCATCTGTGTTTATCTGTGGACTAAACAAGCTTCTCTTCGCGGCAAAAAGCTTTTAAGTAACATCACAAATACGAGTCTAATCGAATGAACAACCCGTTTCAGGAGCAACTGCTAAAAGCTGGCCTGGTCACCAAAAAACAGGTGCAGAAAGCCAATCAGGACAAAAGCAGAAAAAACAGGCAACAGCACTCTAAAAAAGAAAAAACCGTTAATGAAGCTCAGCTCAAAGTGCAACAGGCGGCTGAAGAAAAAGCAAAACGTGATCGTGAATTAAACAGGAAAAAACAGGAGCAGGCGCGTCAAAAAGCAATCTCTATCGAAATTAATCAACTCATTTTGAATAACTGTTTAAGCCGAGATGAAAGCTGTGACATCGTCTACAACTTCGAACACAATAAAAAAATCAAACGCATCTATGTCAATGAAGAACAGAAACAGCAGATCATAAAAGGCGGATCAGGCATCGCACGAATTGAAGGCCGCTATGAATTAGTACCGCTTCACATTGCTGAAAAAATCCAGCAACGAAATGAAAAACGTGTTGTTATCTTCAATCCGCAGCAGGAACTGGAAAATCAGGATACGCCCGATGAAAATGACCCGTATTCGGATTATAAAATACCTGATGACCTGATGTGGTAGTCACATCGACCAGTCAACCCGACCATTATCAGCCCTGAGCGACTAGCCATCAATGGACGAAATCTTTTTTTATTTATCAAAAAAACTCTGGACACTGTTAACACCAGACAGTCTTTTTGTTATTTTATTAACGCTCTGCCTGTTATTATTCCTTTTGAGGCAAACGAAAAAAGCAACCTTTCTTCTCGGTTTACTAACATTCTGCATGCTGTTTTTAAGCTTTTTCTCAGTTGGTGACTGGATGCTCTATCCGCTGGAGGGCCGTTTCCAGCATAATCCTGAGCTACCTGAACAGGTAGATGGCATTATTGTGTTAGGTGGGGCAATTGTTCCCGATAGAAGTATCGAATGGCAACAGCTTGAAACCAATCAGTTCCATGAGCGTTTAAGTAGTTTTATCGAACTGAGTAAACGGTATCCTGATGCCAGGCTAGTTTTTAGCGGTGGAAATGCAAGCACCAACAGGAACAGGCCAACAGAAGCTCAAATAGCTGAAACATATTTTTTAACAGCTGGCCTGTCTCCGGAACGTTTATTAATAGAGAACAAAGCCAGAAACACCGCAGAAAATGCAAGCTACACCAGACAACTGGTCAGCCCGCAACCGGATGAAACCTGGATTTTGATAACCAGCGCATTTCATATGCCCAGGGCCATAGGTGTTTTTTGCCAGCAAAACTGGAAAGTCATACCTTACCCGGTCGATCACCAGACATCGCCCTCACAACCTTACCAGTCTGGATATGGTTTAATAGAACATGCAAACCATCTGGTACTAGCATCACATGAGTGGCTCGGGCTGCTGGCTTACTACCTCACTGGAAAAACATACCAGTTGTTTCCCGAACAATGTGATGATTTAAACTAATGATCCAGGGCCTGGGCCTGATTATGCTGCAGCTGTAATCAATGTGCGCTCAGTATCGTCCATGTTCCTGCATAATGTAATTGTTCATCTGCACAAATTGCTGGTCCATCCTGAGCAGTGTCTTGTGAACAGATCGAACGATCATTCTCATCACCTTGTACACCAGTTGCGGGTGAGCATTAATCATGCCTTCCAGTACGTCACGATGCAGGGTAATGACATGTGAGTCTTTGGTTGCACGTAGTGTCGCTGTATGACTGCTGCCGTCGATGAAGCCCATTGCACCCGCAATGTCACCGGCTTTCAGATGATGCAGGGTAACATGTTCATCACCACCCGTCTCACGTGTCACTGCAATGTCTCCTTCAACGATGATCGATAAGCTATCATCCTGTTCACCTTCACGCAGTAAAATCTCATCTACAGCGAGTTTACGTAACTGAAATGCATCTGAGAGAATCTCACATTCCTGTTCACTAATATCTTCTTTCAGCAAGGTTGTACAGTTATTAACGATTTGATGTATATGACTCATGGCTTTTCCCTTATTCGTCTGGTTAAACAATGAATTTACTAGTTTGCAGATAATACACTGTAAAAATATTGATTAATATCAACCAATCGGAAGAAAATCACATAAGCGGAAAAACTTGCCCGCTTTTACGGCTTTGTTAAAAACAAAAGGCCCAACAGATGTTGGGCCTGGAGTATATTTCAGATTTATGATAAATAGGGCCTGTTAACACTAATATTATTGACCATCCTGAATTATTCCCAGTTCAAAACGACAAAATGCTGAGCATTGCCCATACGTAGCAATAACAGGACACGCTTATTTTTACTGGCATTATTGAGTTCGCGCATAAAATCGTCTGCACTTTTAACTGCTTTACGATCAACCTGTAAAATAACCGTACCTACTTTAATGCCTGCCATTGCTGAGATAGAACCCTGCTGGACCTGAGTAACGACAACACCTTCACCTGCTTTAGCATTAAATTGTCTGGCCAGCTCCTGTGTGATGGTTTGTACCGTCAGGCCGAGTTGCTCTGTGCTTTGTGTTGGCCCTCTGGCCAGTATTTGCTCATCTTCTCGTTTGCCGATAGTAACCATCATGTTAATCTCTCTGCCATCGCGAATAATGGTTAGTTCTTCCTTATTGCCGGGAGATGTTAGTGATACCTGATTACGAAAATCGCCGATATCGGTAATATGTTTACCACGATATGCAATAATGATATCACCCCGTTTTAAACCGGCTTTCGCTGCAGGCGAATCCTCCATTACATCTGAAATAAGAATGCCCTGCTTATTTTTTAAATCAAATGATTCAGCTAACTCAGCGGTAAGGGACTGAATAACGATACCCAGGTGGCCACGTGAAACTTCCCCTTCATTTATTAACTGACTGGCAATATCTTTGGCCATGTTTATGGGAATGGCAAAGCCTATACCCATATAACCACCACCGCCACGAGTAAATATTGCCGTATTAATACCTACAACCCTGCCATCTAAATCGACCAGCGGGCCTCCTGAATTTCCAGGATTGATTGCCGCATCGGTTTGAATAAAGTCTTCATAATCATTGATGCCCAGGCTGGTACGGCCTTTTGCACTGACCACACCAACTGTCAGTGTATGACTTAAGCCAAAGGGATTACCAATAGCAACCACCCAGTCCCCTACTTCCAGTTTAGATGAATCACCTAATTCCAGCACTGGTAAATCACCATTGTTAATTTCAATCACCGCTACATCGGATTGAGGATCACGTCCTGTAATTCTGGCATCATATTCGCTGCCATCTTTAAAAGTCACCCTGATTTTATCGGCGTCTTTAACCACATGGTTATTCGTTATGATATATATTGTGTCGGATAATAGTCCGTCTTTTGTCTTAAACACAAAACCTGAACCATGGGCAAGAGCACGCCGTTGTCTCTCAGGCATTTGTTTCTTAGGTTGCAATCCAGGGAATGATTCGCCAAAAAAGTGTTTTAAAAAATCATCACCAAATGGTGTGATGTCAGCCACTGGCGCACTGGATTCCACTTCAATAAACACCACCGAAGGTGACACCGCTTTGGCAACAGAGGCAAAAGATTTACTCGTTTGGCGCAGGCTTTCAATACCATCATCTTTTGCATAAGCCGGGGAAAAAGCTAGTGATGTCAATAACAAGAGGACTGGTAGACTTCTTGCTTTCATTTTTCACTCCTAAAAATAAGTCAAGTTAAACCAGCTGACTGGCTTTATATTTTTTAAAAATATTTGAGCTTAGTACACACAAAATGTGTATCCTTATTTGATTTTCAAGACTGGCTGGATAATTAATATTTTGGAAAAGATATGGACAAAACAGTGATCCTCACTGATTGCAGCATGGCAACCGCTTAGACTATTTCAATATCGTTTCTTTCAGGCACAACAAGCCCCGTACCAGAAAACGGACAGTCAAGATTATCTGATTTAGATTTATATTACAACGCTGGCAGCTGTAAAGTATATTCAGTTGTTTACACAGCAATTATAATCCGAGCTTTTCCGCTACAAAGTCAGCGTCTTTATCACCGCGCCCAGAGAGGTTAATCAGGATTGTTTTATCCTTGTCCATATCGCCCGCTATCTTCATTGCATAGGCAACAGCGTGCGCGCTCTCCAGTGCAGGGATAATGCCTTCCGTGCGTGACAGCTGCATAAAGGCATCGAGACATTCCTTATCGTCAGCAGTCTCATAACGTACCCGTTTAATGTCTTTCAGATAACAGTGCTGCGGCCCGACACCAGGATAATCGAGGCCAGAGGCGATGGAGTAAACCGGCAGAGGGTTACCTTCGTTATCCTGCAGGTTGTAACACTCAAAACCGTGAATAGCGCCTTTCACACCCTTAGTCATTGTGGCCGCGTGATCCGCTGTATCAAGACCTAGCCCGGCAGGTTCAACACCGACGATGTCAACTGAGTCATCATTAAGAAAGGCAGTAAAAAGACCAATGGCATTAGATCCACCGCCGACACAGGCCATAATGGTATCGGGAAGCTTGCCTTCCATCTCAAGAAACTGGGCACGTGCTTCGTTACCAACAATGCTCTGGAAGTCACGCACCATTTTAGGGAACGGGTGTGGCCCGACGACCGAGCCAATGGCGTAAAAGAAGTCGACCGGATTGGAGAGATACTCCTCGAAGGCACTATCGACCGCGTCCTTGAGCGTTCTGGTTCCACTTGTTACCGGAACCAGCTTACAGCCAAGGATTTTCATTTTAGTAACATTAGGGTGTTGTTTATGAATATCAATTTCACCCATATGAATTTCGCAATCGATACCAACCAGTGAACAGGCAGTGGCGAGTGCAACACCATGCTGTCCAGCACCTGTCTCAGCAAGCACCTTGGTCTTACCCATATGTTTGGCCAGCAATGCCTCACCTAAACAGTGGTTAATCTTGTGGGCGCCGGTATGATTTAAATCTTCACGCTTTAAAAATATCCTTGCCCCTCCCAGTTTTTCGGTAAGGCGTCTGGCAAAAAATAGAGGGCTGGGGCGACCGACATAATGTCTATACAGATCATCAAGTTCCTCTTTAAAGCTGTCGCTGTTGCTTACTTCATCATAGGCATCATTGATCTGGTCCATGATTGCTTTGAGTTCAGGTGGAAGCAGCTGGCCGCCATATTCACCAAAATAACCATTCTCATCTGGCATGGGTAGAAATTTATTCATAATACATCTCCGACAACTGTTTATTGAAGTACCAGGACAGGCCCTGGACAAGCCTTCTCAAAAACAAAAAGGACATTAAGAATAGATTGCCCATATGAGTATACTATTACCAGAATAGCTACCTTTATAGTTATTACTCGAGTTTTTCAACCAGTAGATTTCTTATCTGCTCAGCAAGTGCGGTGCCGTACACATCACCATCATCATCCGTTGATTGTGTATTCCTTGCGTCTTTTACCTGAATTTGAATACGGCCATTGTCATCCGTGAACTCAAGGCGATACTGGCGCTTTTTGTTTGTCGCGAGATCTTTCTCAGCATCACCAGTAAGCCACTGCATAATCCAGCTGGATTTTGACAATTCATCTTCTTCCACATCCAGCTCTTCAGTAGAAAGTTTAGAAACCACGAAATGAATGGTGCTGTTTTCTTTATCTTCACGAATGTCCTGCATGCGCATACGATCCAGTGCTCGCATTGTTCGCCGCCAGACAAATTCCATACTGCCTTTCATGCTCAATGCAGTCGTATTTGTACGGTCAACTTTAACTAAAGAACTATAAGGGCGATAATTGTCCAGTAGCTGCAGCATATTCTCTTTGCTTAAGCCTGCAAATAAAGCCATACGTGAAATGATCTCACGTTCAGCTTCTAAATCACCTGGCAGAGACTGCCAGATATACTCATCAGCATACTCACCAAAAACAATTCGCTCAATTCTTGAATGCGCAATATATAGCCGCGTTTTCTGGTTATTGTCAAAAGCTTCTACGCGTACACGAAACTTGTCTTTCTGGTCCGGTTCCAGTTTCTGCAACAGTGATCTAAAAAAACCCGAGTCAGCATCCAGGCGCTCGACCCACTCGGTTTCCATAAAACCAAGTAAGGGGCGGTCTTCGACAAGTTCAGTACCCTCCGCCTCCCAGAATTCATGTAATTTTGACCACACAAAATCAACAGGGTTGTCGACTTCAA
Organism: uncultured Gammaproteobacteria bacterium; assembly: GCA_963768215.1. Classification (GTDB taxonomy): domain Bacteria; phylum Pseudomonadota; class Gammaproteobacteria; order SZUA-229; family SZUA-229. Next base: position 39,570 of record CAVYHW010000006.1, on the reverse strand, counting down.
TCCAGCTATTACCGGCATAATTCACCACGCGTACACCATCAAATTTTGGTGTAATCACAGTTTCCAGTTTGTTGTTATCACGAAAACGCTGCAACGCTTCGTCTGTTGGTTTTGCTACACCAAGCTGGGCGCCGGTATCCGGCGCAGTAAGATCAGGCGGTACTTCCAGGTTTTTATAATATTGTGCACCCTGGTAAACCGGGCGCTCATCTCCACCGAATAAGCCACAGGATGAGACCGTTAGCACCATCGAAACTGTGCCTATTACTCTTAAATTAATTAACTTCATTGATTAACCTGGATATGTCATAAGAATGCAGAATTTTGGGCCATGTTTTTTTCAACATCGCTCAGTGAGTCAGTTTTTACGATTCGCCCCATAATGACGTTATGGGCATAGCCATAGCTATGGTTACAGGGGAATCGTACCCAAAATAAATTAATTCTGGGGCCGCTGAGATTTTTCCAAAAACTGCATAGCGATATCAAGCACATAGTGCACTTTCCTAATATACTAAATTTTTTCTTAATAATCATTCACATAATTCCAGATTTGAGCGATCTTGTGAGATATTCGGGTTGAACACTCCGGCCTGGTGCATAGCTTCACGCAGTGGCTGATGATATTGCTCAGCTAGCACTGTCATTGGTAGACGTATTCCAGGTGGAATAAGTTTCATTTCACACAGCGCCCATTTGACCGGAATAGGATTAGCTTCAAGAAATAGTAGAGAATGCAGACCGGTTAAAGGCTGATTTATGGATTCTGCCAGCTCACGATTGCCCGCCAGTGCAGCCTCACACATCGCCGCCATGGCTTTAGGCGCAACATTGCTGGTTACCGAAATAACACCATGGCCGCCACGCAGCATAAATTCCGTACCGGTTGCATCATCCCCACTGTACTGGTAAAACTCTGTATCAGCTAGCAGTTTCTGAGTTTCCGACAGGCGATTAAGGTCACCGGTAGCATCTTTAATGCCGATGATGTTATCGATTGCTGACAGCTTGTTAACGGTTTCCGGCAACATATCACAGGCGGTACGGCCCGGCACATTATATAGAATCTGAGGAATATCGACCGTTTCAGCAATTTTTTTGTGGTGCAGATACAGGCCCAGCTGTGTTGGTTTGTTGTAATACGGCGTAACCAGCAGGCAGGCATCTGCGCCACCCTGCTGTGCACAGTGTGTTAGTTCAATCGCTTCCCAGGTTGAGTTCGCGCCGGTACCGGCAATAACAGGAATCCTGCCCTTCACCAGTTCCACGGTGCGCGCGATCACTTCACAGTGTTCATCCATGTTTAGCGTGGCAGACTCACCGGTAGTTCCCATCGACACAATCGCCGAGGTGTTATTTTCTATGTGAAACTCAACCAGATTAGCCAGACTTTGAAAGTCGACAGCACCATCGACCTGCATTGGCGTGACCAATGCAACCATACTGCCTCTAAACATGCCGCTTTTATACATTAAAAACCCCTAAAAATAAGGCAACCAGTTAATCAACATTTCACCTTTTTTTCAATGATTTATATTGCGAAACACGAATAATTTACTACTATTTATAGGCGCCTTTCAGGTATTGGCAAATCACTCGCCATACTCAGTACATGCATACCATGAAATTTCTAAAGGTCGCATAATAAGAGAGTTATATAAATGCATACAAAATTAAACAAATCAGAACGTCGCTGTTGTAGCCGCATCCCTTTTAATGCAGAAATTCTAATGCAATGTGGTAATGAAGAATGGAGCTGTAATCTGCTGGACATTTCACTCAAAGGAATGCTGGTAGAACCACCGGACAATCTGGACATTGACCTGAGCAAACCCTGCGGCATGGCGCTATTTCTTGGTGAAGAAATCTCTATCCACGCCCGCGTAAATATAACCCATCACGAAAATGAACACTGGGGACTAAAATGGTTGCAAATTGACATAAACAGTCTGCAACACTTGCGTCGCCTGATCGAGTTAAATAGCAATGACCCGACTTTGCTAACCAGGGAACTGTCTGAACTCAGCCATGCATGACACCTGCGGGTGAGGTATTTTGGGTAGATATTTTACTGGCCTTTCTTAAACAGGTCTTTTTGTTTCAGTATTTTTTGTTTACACTGTAGCCTCTTAATCGCGACCCAGTGTTTACTCAAAAAAAACATGACAACAAAACTTGTTATTTCAGCACTTACTGCAGATCGTCCCGGTATTGTCGATGAGCTCAGTAATATTATTTATGATCATGCACTGAATATTGAAGATAGCCGCATGACAGTACTCGGTGGTGAGTTTGCCATTTTATTGCTGGTTGGCGGAGAACAGTCATCCCTTGATGCATTGCAGTCACAGTTAAACAATATAGAACAGGCATTACAAATGCACCTGTTAATAAAACCCACTACCGAACCTGCCACAATAGGCAACGTCATTCCCTATTATGTCGACGTAACCGCACTGGATAACCCCGGCATTGTGCATAACATTACCCGTTTCTTTTCAAAACAAAATATAAATATTGTGAATTTACACACAAAGCGTTATTCAGCGCCCCATACAGGCTCACCCATGTTTGCTCTGCAAATGACTATTGATGTTCCAGCCGAGACTGATATCGGGCAGTTGAACGATGCCTTCATGCAGGTTTGTGATGATCTTAATGTCGATGCAGAACTAAACAGAATACCTGAATAAACTGAAGCCCCGGCTACACTCATAATGCAATGGCCCGGGACTAACACAAAAGCGTTAACACAATTAAAAATAATGATTTTCCTGTCAGGTAACTAAACATGGTAAAAATTGGCAATAAAGTTAAAAATTTTTCACGCCCTTCCACAGGTGACAAAACAATCAGCCTGAAGGATCTGAGTGGAAAAAAAGTGGTCCTTTATTTTTACCCCAAGGACAGCACACCCGGCTGTACCACTGAAGGCCAGAACTTTCGTGACGCCAAAGAAAAATTTAGCCGACTGAATACAGTCATATTCGGTGTCTCACGTGATAGCATGAAACGACACGAAAATTTCAAAGCAAAACAGAATTTTAATTTCGATTTGCTTTCTGATGAAGATGAGTCCCTGTGTCAACAGTTTGATGTGATCAAACTGAAAAAACTCTATGGCAAGGAATACATGGGCATAGAGCGCAGCACTTTTCTAATTGATGAAAACGGTAAGCTACTGGAAGAATGGCGCGGTGTAAAAGTTAAAGGCCATGTCGATGAAGTACTGGCAGCATGCAAGGCACATAAGGGCGCCCCTACTTAAGTAATTTCAAACGTTACTACTCAGTGTGTACATCCCGAGGGTGTGGTTATTAATTTATCAGGTTTCTGCAACAGGACGTTGCAGCAGAGCTTACATGGATGTATTCACGCGTCCTGATAAATCAATAACCCCACCCTCAGTCCCATACTCGCTGAGGAACTGCATTTCAACAAATAGAACTTTTAACATCCATAATAATGCAACCAAACATAATGCCAACAAGCTTAAAACCTTATACCTCTGTATGGCCTGTAGTCTGGACGGCATTATTTCTTGCCGTTTTTTTCTGGTCAGCCATCCATCCTAAAGATTTCATTACCTGGGTACTTGAAGTCGCGCCCGCTGTTATTGGCTTTATTATTTTAGTTTTCACCCGCAAATGTTTCCCGCTTACCACCTTGTGCTACACACTTATTTTATTGTTTAGCTGGATACTTTTTGTTGGCGGGCATTACACCTATGCCGAGGTCCCGCTGTTTGACGCCATCAGGGAAATGTTTGACCAGTCAAGAAACAACTTCGATAAACTGGGACATTTCTCACAGGGTTTTGTGCCCGCTATTATCTGCCGTGAAATTATTATACGGCGACAAATAATCAATCATAAGTTCTTTACGCCTTTTTTTACTGTATGTTTTTGCCTGGCTTTAAGTGCATTTTATGAATTAATCGAATGGTGGGTTGCCCTGCTAAGCGAGGAAGCTGCTGCAGCGTTTCTGGGCACTCAGGGCTACGTCTGGGACACACAATCTGATATGGCATGGGCATTATCTGGCGCCATCATCGCATTGACCCTGCTTGGCAAAATGCACACTAAACAAATTCAACAATTACAACTCAAACTCCATGACTGAAAAAACTTTTATCAAAGGCAAAGACGCGGCACTGGAAGAATCCATTGATTCAATGCTGGCAAAACTAAAGGCCTTAAATATCGATATTGAAGAAGCCTCCTGGTTAAACCCGGTGCCCAATGTTTATTCAGTCCATATCCGGGACAAAGACTGCGCTTTAATGTTTACCAATGGTAAAGGCACTACAAAAAAATCCTGCCTGGCCAGTGCGCTGGGCGAACATTTTGAACGTTTAAGCTGTAATTACTTTTTTGCAGATTTTTACCTGGGGCAGGATTTTGTCAATGCTGAGTTTGTTCACTATCCTGACGAGCGCTGGTTAAAAACTGAAAATGGTAGTGACGAAATACCAGAGGGACTTCTTGATGAAAAGCTCTGGGCATATTACGACCCGGACAAAGAACTTACCGCCTCAAAGATTTTCGATACCAATTCCGGCACTGGGGAACGCGGCATTTGCGCCTGCCCCTACCATCGTTTACGTGATGGCAAAAACATATGGTTCCCGGTAAACATTATCGGAAACTCCTATGTCAGTAATGGCATGTCAGCGGGCAATACCAGCAATGAGGCCCGCGTACAAAGCCTGTCAGAAGTTTTTGAGCGTTATATTAAAAACAAAATCATTGCCGAAGGCATCTGCCTGCCCGAAGTGCCAGAGTCAGTGTTACAACGCTACCCGCAGATTGTTGAAGCCATCAGTAAACTTGAGCAACATGGTTACCATTTACGCATAGCGGATGCCTCTTTAGGAGGACGTTACCCGGTTATGAGCGTAACTTTAATTAATGCCTCCAATGCAACCGTGTTTGCATCATTTGGCGCCCATCCAAGTTTTGAGGTTGCATTAGAGCGTACGGTTACAGAATTATTGCAGGGACGCGATCTGGACCAGCTTGACGGTTTTCAATCACCCAGTTTTGATTTTGATGAAGTGGCAGACCACCATAACCTGGAAACACATTTTATTGATTCCAGCGGTTTAATTGCTTATGACTTCTTTAAAAACAAAGCTGATTATGAATTTTTCGACTGGGACCATGATGCTTCCACCACAGATGAATTCACTTATCTTTGCGAGACCATCCAGCAGCTGGGTTTTGACATTTACATCTCTGACTACGAACATTTAGGGGTATATTGCTGTCGCATAATTGTACCGGGCATGTCGGACATTTATCCTGTAGATGACCTGGTGTGGAACAATAATAACGAAGGCGCATTATTTCGTGAAGAAATCCTTTCATTAAAACAGCTTGATGAAGCACAATGGCAATCCATTCTCATCAGACTGGAAGAAGGCGGTTACAATGATTTTCAGCGTGTCGCAGAATTTATTGGTGTAGCGCCCGATCCGAACACAGCATGGGCGCGATTACGTATTGGCGAGCTGAAAGCCATGTTATACCTCGCCTTAAAAAATGATGAAGCTATTGACTGGGTCAACTGGTGTTTACATATTGACCAGCTTGATAACGAGGCAACACGCTTCTATTTATGTCTTCGCTCTTTACTTGAAATCAATATGGATAATCAGCGGCAGTTAAAAGATTACACTGACAGCCTTAAATTACTGTTTGAAGAACAAATGCTGAAAAACTGCCTGGATGTAATTTCAGGCAAAGAAAACTTTTTTGGCTTACACAGCCCTGGCCTGGTGCTTGAAGGTTTTAACACACATAAAAAACTGCTTGAAGGTTATAAAAAACTTCATCTCGCCAAACAGCAGCACTGGTCTAACTCAACGACGATGGACTGAAAGTGCATAGTTTTTACTATCGGTTTGGGACAATAATACCTGCACCAAAGTCAGCGCTAAAAGTCGGTCATACATAAATGCTAAAAAAGTTCGCACACTTTGTTTTAAAACTGTTTGGCTGGACACTTGAAATTCAACTGCCCAAAGAAAAAAAATTTATTCTGATCGGCGCCCCTCATACCAGTAACTGGGACTTTCCACTCGCCCTGCTCGCTTTCTGGACAATCGAACCAAAAATCTACTGGCTGGCTAAAAAACAGCTATTTCGTGGCCCGCTGTACTACCTGTTCACTGCCCTGGGTGGTATTCCGGTTGACCGCAGTTCTCCACATGGGCTTATTAATGCCATTGCAGATAGATTTAATCACAGTGAAGAAATGATACTTACCATCGCACCGGAAGGCACACGCTCAAAAACAGAGTACTGGAGAAGTGGTTTTTATAATATTGCCGTGTCCGCTAATGCACCTGTCTGCTTAGGTTATATTGACTACAGTACCCGATCACTGGGTTTTAAACAGATGATACATATTAGTGGAGATATTGAATCGGACATGAAAATTATTGCTGATTTTTACAGGAACATTAAAGGAAAACGCCCGCAGAACCAGGGGCCAGTAAGAATTAAAGGCAAATAACAGAAATAATATTTCACCACAGAGGCACAGAGGACACAGAGGTTTTTTTATGTTAGCTGCGCCAATGGCGCAGCTAACAATAACAAAGTTTTTCTCTGTGTCCTCTGTGCCTCTGTGGTGAAATATATTTTTTGCTTTAAATCAATAACCCGGCCGTGGATAGCGCTGCATCACTCTCGGTCCCTGTTGCCATGAGCGCTGAGGCCAGGATTGCTGAGATGGCTGCCTGGACTGCCGATTCTGGGCTTGCTGCCTTTGCCTTTCATGTTGTCTTTGCTGCTCATGCTGCTGTTGTTGCTTTGAATCATCTGTTGACACGGTATTTAGCGGCTTTTTTGCACCCAGCATTTTGTATGAAGCCGGAACAAGAAATGTGTCGTCAGGTAAAGCCACATCTACCTTGATTGCTTTAACCTCAAGCTCAACACGGCCATTTTTTTCAGTACGCATAGGAAGGCCGACCGTATTTACATGATCGATCAGCTGCATATCAGCTAAAGTGCAATCATCAACCAGGCTGGCAAAACCACCCAGGGCCGCACGCTGCTTTTCCATCATGGCTTTCATTGCTTGCAGTAATTCTTTAACGCCTTTCTCCTGGTAGGCATTCATTGAACCGTAAATGACACCACAGGTTCTGCCATTCGCCAGATAACTGAACTTCTGTGTTTTATAACCGGCTATAGCCTGGCCATTACCTAGCGGTTTTATCGACATCTTGACCAAAGCCGCATTGTTGCCTGCCGCCATATCTTTGGCATTGAGAAACATGACCTGCTGTTTTTGAGGATTTATAACATTGACACTGTGATCACGGTAGTCCACAACAATATATTCTGATGCCGACATGTCCATTCGGATTTTTTCTCCATCCGTTATTGCCGTCGTCAGTTCATCGTTATTTTGTATTTCAACAATAGTTCCTGCCATCACTGGCGAACAGAACAATAACAGCAAAACAAAAAGGTGGACCGGCTTAAGCATTACCTACTCCTAAAAAACATCGGTGAATTATACCTGTTCCCAGGCCGGTTAAAACCACAGATATAAGTTCTCTATCCCTTATGTCACACAACCTACCCCATATTGCCTATCTAAATCTATATGAGAATCATTTGCATTTGCATTAAGGACCGGTATAATACCTAAAATATTTTCTGGAGCTCATAAATGAAACATCACTATACAGTTAAAAGCACCTTACTTGCTGCTATTACAATCGGTCTGACACAATCAGCTTACGCGGTAAGCGACGAAGAATTTCAGGCCCTGCAGCAACAGTTTAATCAGTTAGCTGATCAGGTGGAAGAAAACAGTAAAAGCAGAACCAGCGATACCACCATTGGCGGTTACGGTGAACTGCATTACAACAACTTAAGCAATGACCAGGGCGTCAATAAAAAAGAACTGGATTTGCATCGATTCGTAATTTTTATCAATCATGAATTCAATGACAGCATTCGTTTTTTCTCTGAATTTGAAATTGAGCACGCCTTTGTCGAGGATACTGCTGATGGCTCGAACAGTGGTGCAGTTGAGGTGGAACAGGCTTACATTCAGTTCGATTTAAATGATAACACTCAGGCCAATGCCGGTGTATTTTTGATCCCGGTGGGCATATTAAACGAAACCCACGAACCCACAACTTTCTACGGTGTAGAACGCAACCCGGTTGAGAAAAACATTATTCCAACCACCTGGTGGGAAGGCGGCGCCATGTTATCCGGTCAACATAGTTCCGGTTTCAGCTATGATCTGGCTTTAACCAGCGGTTTAAATGGCGGCACAGATATTCGGGGCGGTCGTCAGAAAACTTCGCAAGCCAGCGCTGACAATTTAGCACTTACTGCTCGTGTTAAATATACTGGCTTAGCTGGACTGGAACTTTCTGGCACTGTTCAGGCACAGGATGATATGACACAGGATTCAAGCGACGATATAAATGGCGCCACAATGGTCGAAGCACACGCTCGCTGGAATATCGCTGATTTCACTCTAACCGGTCTATACGCCCGCTGGGATATCGACGTTGATGCAGCAGCTACACAAGCTGATAAAAACAAAGACACACAGGATGGCGGTTACCTTGAAGCCTCCTATAAAATTAACCCTGCATTCGGCATCTTTGTTCGGCAGAACGAATGGGACAATGGCGGTACGGGTGATACCTCTAAATCGCAAACGGATATTGGTTTTAACTACTGGCCCCACGAAAATGTTGTGTTAAAAGCCGACTACCAGGCCCAAAATGATGCCGCCGGTGATTTTGATGGCTTTAACCTGGGCATCGGTTATCAGTTCTAGGGATGTCTTTTACTATAATATATACCGATATTTTACAACATCGCTGCAAACGACCAGGTTTAATATGAGGCCTGAAATTGTTAAATGTAGGTTCGAATTTATTCGGACAACACGATCGAATATTGGCGCCGTTGTCCGAATAAATTCGAACCTACAAGAATCTAATTAAAAGATATGCAAAAATATCTGAAAATTTCTGTTCTTACCCTGCTCACTCTAATAAGTAGTTCTGCAGCACTGGCTGGTGGTGTCTATCAACAACCTGCTAATTTTATCAACGAGGTTTTTGATAACAAGCCGCCTAAAGCAGAAGTGTTATGGTTAAACAAAGATTTAAAAAAACAGATTACAGATATACTTGACCATAAATACAACGGCCTACGTATCAGATACTGGCAGAAAGATAAAAAGTCAGCCTGGGTACTGGAAGAAATCGGTAAGGAAAAACCGATTACCACCGGCATTGTGATAAATAATCGTCAAATCGAACGGGTTAAAGTACTGGCCTTCAGGGAAAGCCGTGGCTGGGAAGTTCGCCATGATTTCTTTACCGATCAGTTCAAGCAGGCAAAACTTGAAGAAAACCTTCAGCTGGATAAAACCATAGATAATATTTCTGGTGCCACCCTGTCGGTACGCGCTGTTAAAAAGCTTGCACAAATTGCTTTATTATTAGATCAGACAATTTGGGACCAGTCGATTCGGGAACAGACAGTTCAGGAGCAGAACACTCAATGAAACACTGCACAATAAAATAGACAAGATAACAAGTAATAATGACTAACCGTAAGCCGAAAAAATTTACTGCTTTTTTATGGCACCGTCGTATTGGTTTAACTGCACTGGCGCTGGTCATTGTTCTTGCGATTACCGGCATCATGTTAAATCATACTGACAGTCTTAAACTTGACGAAACCTATGTAAATAATTCATGGTTATTAGACTGGTATGGCATTGAACCTGAAGATGATCCAGTGTCCTATCGAGTAACAAATAACCAGCCAGGCAACCAGGGCAGTCATATTATTAGCGCATGGCAAAATCAGTTATTTTTTGATGATAATGCCATCACCACACTACAGCAAAACATACATGGCGCTGTGGCTACGGAACAGTTTATTGTTATCGCACTGGACAACGAAATTATCCTGTTATCTTATCAAGGTGAATTTATTGAGCGTATCTCTACCACGATCAGCTTTAGTACTATCCAGCGATTAGGCATCAAATATAAACGCCCTGTTATTGAAACCAGTGAGCCACTGTATTACATGGCTGACGAACATATCCTGGACTGGGACGTCATCATCAATGAAGGCATAGAGTGGGCTGAACAATATACATTGAATGACATTGAATACCAGCAGTTGCTTGTTGCCTATCGCGGCAATGGCCTGAAACTGGAACGCGTTGTTCTCGATCTGCACAGTGGACGAATCTTCGGGCAATACGGCATCTACCTGATGGACACCGCAGCCATCGCCCTGCTGTGGTTATCACTCAGTGGCCTGTGGGTATGGAACAGCCGCAGCCGGAAAATGCACAGGAAAAAACACTACCAGAAACATCATCGAAATTAGTCCACAGATGAACACAGATGAACGCAGATGAACGCAGATAAAAACTTAAATAAATATTAAACGTTTCTATTTACGTTCATTGGCGAATAAAAAGAAGCTTCTATCCGTGTTCATCTGCGTTCATCTGTGGACAATAAGCTTTTCTCTGTGCACTCTTTGCCTCTGCGGTGAAAAGTTACTAAGCTTCCTGGTTCTGAATCGACGGCCAGGAATGAATTACCGCCTGAACTAAAGTCGCCAGCGGTATGGCAAAAAACACACCCCACACACCCCAGAGTCCACCAAAGAAAAGTACGGCGATAATAATGGCTGCCGGATGCATATTGACTACTTCAGAAAACAGCAATGGCACCAGGATATTACCGTCCATAAACTGCACCACAAGGTAGGCCACCATTAGATAGACAAAATCACTGCTGGCGCCCCACTGAAACCAGGCAATGATTGCTACCGGAATAGTTACTGCAATGGCGCCAACATAAGGAATAATAACGGACAGACCCACCAGCAAACTCATGGTGGCCGCATAATTCATTCCCATCACTTTCAGAGGAATAAAAGTGGCTACACCAACAATAACAATTTCCAGCATCTTTCCGCGAATATAATTGCCCATTTTGCAATCAACTTCTTCCCATACAGAATAAGCCAGCCCACGATCTTCAGGTAAAAATCGCCGGAACCATTGCAGGATCGCAGCTTTGTCCTTTAGCAGGAAAAACACCAGTAACGGTACCACTACCAGGTAAACCAGCACAGTAAACACATCCGCTGCCGATTTGATTGATACTGAAACCACTTTCTGTCCAATATTGACCAGTTCCGATGAAAAATTGCCAAGCATTTTCTCGATTTCCTGATCGGCAAATACCGGGTATTTTTCCGGGATAGTCAGTATAAGCTGTTGCAGCTTGTTTAATATATTTGGAAAATCAAGCACCAGTTGCGATACCTGGCTAATCACTAATGGCACCAGGCCAAATAAAATCATTGCCAGAGAGGTAATAAACAGGGCGTAACTAATCATGAAGGCGACGAACCTTGGCAACCCCAGTTTAGTCAGTTTACGTACAAGACCTTCGAGAACATAAGCAATAACGACTCCAGCCAGAACAGGCGTCAGTATATGTCCCCAGTACAAAACAAGGACAACACCAAGAACCAGTAAAGTAACAAGTAAGATGGCCTGTGGATCTGAAAAATGCTTTTCAACCCAGTCTTTAATTACATCAATCATTCACTGTCCTGCCCGCTTTCCTGCAAATTGGCCGGCCCACTTTCACGCCCAGCGGCCTCGAGTAATTTTTTGTAAGCGCTCTCAAATAAAATTTCCATTTCATCGATAACTTCAATTAAATCACGGCCTTTCACCATATGATCGGTCATCAAGGCTGAGGCATCTGAAAATACCGACATACTCTCAACCATGTGGTACTTACTTTTAAGGCGTTTTACTGCGCCCACCACGGTTTCGACTTCAGGCCGAGGTATGTCCTCAGGTGGTAGAATTTCTTTTTTTACCGGGTCCGCTTTAGCGTATAGAAAATCAGCGAAGTCACACAAACTCAGCTTTCGCTCTTCATCCATTGACTCATAAAGTTCAATCAGCTGCTGACTACTTTTGGCTTTACTACTATTATTGATGCTCATAATGTTCTGTTGTGATCTGGCTGCTGTGTTCTGGCTGCTGTAATCTGGCTATGGTTGCCTTATGCCATTTTTTTACAAAATTCCTGGGCAAAACCAAGCAGCTCATCGGCAGCGCGAGATTTAAATTTATAACGTTGACGAACAAATGCAAACGGGCGTTCCAGTTTAGGTGACAGCTCGACAGCAGTAAGCGTACCCAGTTTTAATTCTTTTTCTATACTGGCGCGAGAAACAATCGAAATACCCATGCCGGCCTCGACAGCACCCTTAATTGCCTCGGGACTGCTTAATTCGAAACAGACATTTAACACACTGTCATGACTATGCTGCTCAACATAATTAGTTATCGTTTCCTGCGTACCTGAACCGCTCTCACGACAGATAAACGGGTGGCCTAAAATATCCTTTACATGCAATATTGGCTGTTTTGCCAGCACATGATCATTTGGCATAATCACCACCAGCTGATCGACTCGGCACTGCTCAACAATCAAATTTTTGTTGTTAACAGAACCCTCTACAATGGCCAGATCAACTACATTATTTTCAACCATGGCAACAATGTCTTCAGAGTTGGACTCTTTCAAACTAATATTCACATCAGGAAATTTTTTCTTAAACTCGCCAATCAGTAATGGCAGCATATATTCAGCAATGGTGGTGCTGGCACCAAGAAAAACCCCGCCACTGACGTCACCCGTCATTTCAGTGATGCTGTGGGTCATATCATCGTACAGCTTAAGAATACGGTCGGCGTACATATAGACCTGCTTGCCTGCGTCCGTCAAAGTCACTTTATTGTGAGCACGATCAAATAATCGAATATTGAACTGGTCTTCAAGCTGGCGTATCTGAAAAGTAACCGCAGGCTGGGTCATGTGCAGATGCTCTCCCGCCTTGGTAAAGTTAAGCAGGCGAGCAACAGTATGAAATATTTTTAAGCGGCGGTCAGCCATATTGCTAATTCCTGTGTCAGGGCCTGTTAACACTAATTAAATTGTCACTGTCGGGGCCATTTTTTTGGCTAACAAGACGGAAACAGTGAAGTGTAGTCATTCTACTCAAACGATTGGCAACGCAGTTGGACGGAAAAATGGCCTCGACCCTTTGGGTTGTGATTGAAAAAGCGCCACTCAGCGTTGCTCTTCGTTTATTTGGCCATAATTTATTTGTAAGGACCAAACTGCTCTCCTCACGCCTTGATTGACACTTTTTCAATCACAACAGTGATAATTTATTTAGTGTTAACAGGCCCTATTTAATGTACAACATTGTTGATTTTACCTGTGTTAACGGTTATTTTACCCCAGAAATGCATTTAATCCCTAACAAGGAATTATACTTAAACACTGCAAACGAAAGCGCTATGGTAACACCACAGGCCAACCCATGTTGAATAACAGCAATGAAAAATAAAACACTTATTACAACCATAGTTACAGCCGCGATTACGACTATAGTCTGCTTATCATTCCAGGCGCCACTATATGCAGATGTCTACAAATGGGTAGACCAGGATGGCCAGCTACATTACGGTGACAGGCCAGGCAAAACTGATGCCGAAAAGCTCACCATCCGTAACAATGAAACCACAAAACCTCGCCCCATAAAAAATACTGAAGACGGTGATAAAAATACACAAGAAGCCAAACCAGCAGAAAAGCCTGCCAAACCTGAAAAACCAACTATTTCAAAAAAAGAAAAAAGACGATTATGCAATGAAGCTAAAACTGATATAGCCACAATTACAAGTCGCGGCCGCATGCGTGAAAAAAACGCTAAAGGCGAATACAGCTATTTATCTGAAAAACAACGCCAGCAAAGACTGGCTGCGGCAAAAAAGAAACAACGTGAATTTTGCCGATAATCATACCTGACCCGAATGGCACTTACTTAAGCTACAACTCAATGATTTATAAGACAAAAGTCTAGTGCATTTTGTAGGATGTGGTGAGGTACGAACCGCATCAATCGCGACAGATGCGGTTCGTACCTCACCACATCCTACCGAAATTCGTTAGCTGTTAAAAAGATTTACAAGTTAAATCCATTGGTTAGCCGTTAAGTAAGTGCCATTCCTATATAACCCCGGATTGGAACCATTATGCCTTTATTAGAAATCTCAACCAATACAAAAATCGACAATACGCAGAGCCTGGCAGAGCAGGCGTCAAAATTAACTGCCGAGCTTGTTGGCAAACCTGAAAGTTATGTCATGGTAAAAATTCAGCCCGAGCAGGCATTAATATTTGCCGGAAGCAATGCACCTGCCGCACATGTTAAATTAAAAAGTCTTGGTTTACCTGAAAGCAATACAGCAGGTTTCTCTGAAAAACTTTGTTCATTTATCAGTTCAACACTCAACATCGATAGCAGCCGTATTTATATCGAGTTTGCCAGTCCCGAACGTCATATGTGGGGATGGGACAATACGACGTTTTAAGTTGGCAGAAAAGAAAGTTACAGTTGGCAGTTGGCAGTTGGCAGTTGGCAGCTTATTTTAAAAATCACTGCTGCTTTTAAAACAGTTTTTTCGTTTTTTACTGATAACTGCCAACTGCCAACTGCCAACTTATCTTTTAAGTTGTTAGAATGCGCAAATTCCAACGAGCATAAGAAATATGTATTTATCTAATTTTCAAATAACCACTTTAAAAGAAAACCCTTCTGACGCTGAAATCAGCAGCCACCAGTTAATGCTGCGTGCCGGGCTGATTCGCAAGCTTGCTTCCGGACTCTACACCTGGCTGCCACTGGGTCTGCGTGTTATGCGCAAAGTCGAAAACATTGTGCGTGAAGAAATGGACAGCTGTGGTGCACTGGAAGTGCTGATGCCTGCCGTGCAACCCAGTGAACTATGGCAGGAATCGGGGCGCTGGGAACAATATGGTCCGGAACTGTTACGTTTAAAAGACCGTCACAATCGTGAATTCTGTTTTGGCCCAACTCACGAAGAAATTATTACTGATTTAGCTCGTAAAGAACTTTCCAGTTACAAACAACTGCCGATTACTTATTACCAGATTCAAACCAAATTCCGCGATGAGGTCCGCCCTCGTTTTGGTGTTATGCGTGCACGCGAATTTATTATGAAGGACGCCTATTCATTTCACAGCAATCATGAAAGCCTGCAGGCGACCTATGATGTCATGTACCAGGCCTACAGCAATATCTTTAGCCGCATGGGCCTGAAATTTCGCGCCGTGATGGCGGACAGCGGCGCTATCGGCGGCAATAGTTCACACGAATTTCATGTGCTCGCCGATTCAGGTGAAGACGCCATTGCCTTCTCCAGCGAAAGTGAATACGCAGCAAACATAGAAAAAGCTGAAACACTGCCGCCAGCAACACCACGACCTGCACCTGCTATGGAGATAGCAACCGTTGATACGCCTGAGCAGCACAGTATTGAAGAAGTCAGCCGGTTTCTTTCTGTGCCTGCCACACAATGCCTTAAAACTTTACTGGTTGAAGGCAGTGAAGAAAACTCTGTAGTCGCCCTGGTTTTACGCGGTGACCACGAACTAAATGAAATCAAGGCCGCAAAGCTTGAATACGTTGCATCACCACTGTGTTTAGCCAGTGATGAACAGATCAAACAGGTTGCCGGATGCTCCGCCGGCTCACTGGGGCCTGTCGGATTAAAAATAAAAATCATTGCAGATTATGCTGCATTACACTGTGCAGATTTTGTGTGTGGCGCCAATGAAGACGGTAAACACCTGACCGGCGTGAACTGGGAACGTGACTGTGATATACCCGATAGTGCCGACTTAAGAAACATTGTTGAAGGCGATATTAGCCCTGACGGTAAAGGCGCTTTATCTATTGTACGCGGCATAGAAGTCGGCCACATTTTTCAACTGGGTAAAAAATATTCCGAAGCAATGAATGCCACTGTACTGGACGAAAACGGCAAAGCCACCACCATGACCATGGGCTGTTACGGCATTGGCATTACCCGTATAGTCGCTGCCGCCATTGAACAGAACCATGATGAAAATGGCATTATCTGGCCTGAAAACCTGGCGCCTTTTGATGTCGCCATTGCACCAATCAATATGCAGAAATCTGAAGATGTGCGTAATACAGCACTCAGACTACATGACGAACTTACCGCAAAAGGAATGGATGTTTTACTGTACGACGAAAAAGCACGTTTAGGTGAAATGCTGGCTAACCTTGATTTAATAGGTATCCCCCATCGTATCGTCATTGGTGATCGCGGCCTGAAAGAAAACAAAGTGGAATACAAAAAACGTGACGCCGAAGAAAGCCAGGATATGGCGGTTGATGAAATTGTTGGTTTTTTAACTACAAAACAAGTCCACGAATAAACACTAATAAAAAAATTGTATGTCCACAGATGAACGCAGATAAACACGGATAAAAACTTTTTTGTTTTCAAATATCTGTGTGCATCTGCGTTCATCTGTGGACAAAAGTCTTTTAAGTTTTTTATTAGCGGAAAGTTTATCTTTATTGTATATATTTAAGCATGCTCATACGCTTAAATCGTCATTGGTAATCGCGGCCTGAATGAAAACAAAGTGGAATACAAAAAACGTGACGCCGAAGAAAGTCAGGATATGGCGGTTGATGAAATTGTTGGTTTTTTAACTACAAAACAAGTCCACGAATAAACACTAATAAAAAAATTGTATGTCCACAGATGAACGCAGATAAACACGGATAAAAACATTTTTTAGTTTTAAAAATCTGTGTTCATCTGCGTTTATCTGTGGACAAAAGGCTTTTAAGTTTTTTATTCGCGTTTATTTGCGGAAAGTTTATCTTTATTGTATATATTTAAGCATGCTCATACGCTTAATCTACACACTATTAATATTCAATATCCTTGTTATCACACAGGTGCAGGCAGTCAACCAAACTGTCGACCCTGAACTTCGCCAGTTATTAACATCCGCCATTAACTCATCAGAAAGTTTTGATGACCGCTTTCATGCGGAGGTCTGGCTAATGGACATGTCTAACCGCCTGAGGCGATTTATTAAAGATGAAAAAACCCGCCTGTCCATGCTTAAAAATATTCACCTGGAAGCCACGCGCGCCGACTTACAGCCGGAACTGGTGCTGGCATTAATTGAAGTCGAAAGCCACTTTGACAGTTACGCTATTTCAAAATCCGGGGCACAGGGCATGATGCAGGTCATGCCATTCTGGTTAGATGAAATTGGCCGATCTGACGACAACCTGATTGTAATGAAAACCAATCTACGTATGGGTTGCACCATACTAAAATATTACATGGACATGGAAAATAACGACCTGCACAAAGCACTGGCCAGGTACAACGGCAGTTACGGATCAAGAGTGTATAGCAACAAAGTGCTGAATGCCTTACGCGCTCGCTGGTTCAAATCATAACCAGAATAAAAAAGCATTTCACCACAGAGGCACAGAGTACACAGAGGTTTTTTTAGATTTTTACGCCTACGGCGTACTTAATAATAAAAAAGATTTTCTCTGTGCACTCTGTGCCTCTGTGGTGAATCATTTCTTTAAAACACACTCACCCGTCTCTGCCATCAACCCGTGCACTTAGCAACATCGGTGCATACACATAAACAAAAACAGCAAAAGCAGCTATCCATAAAACCTGTGATAGCCCCATCCAGTAAATATATAAATCCATAGAAAATAGCGGGAAAATCACTCGCACAATAACGCCGAGTAATAATATTGCAAAACTCCAGAAAATAATCGCAGGCGGTTCAAATATATTGCGCCCGGTATGCCCCAGAGACACTCGTGACATCATGCCTATAGTAAGCAGGCCGATGCCTCCCGCAGTGAAAGCATGTACCGATAAAAACGGTGATATGCCGGATGTTATCGACAAGGCCTTTAAAGCAAAACCCAGAATAAGAGAAACGTAAGCAACCACCAGTATCCACACCAGCGGCTTGCTCCAGATTTTACCGGTGTACCAGCCAGACAGTCGCCATGTATGTAATACGGTTAAAAGTACAGCGAAGAGTGCAGTTAGCCTGTCATATCCAGTAAAGACATCGCTGATCCATAAACACACTAATAAGATCAGGCTGCTATGATCGACCCAGGCACGGTTTTTTAATTCTATGTCGCCATCAACACCATTTTGAATAAACATCGGCATCACACGGCGCATCATGACAAAGATTAAAGCGATAATCATGTACAGCGCAGAATAAAGTCCCCACTGCTCACCATTTTCTAAAACACCGGTCGCACCCAGATAAAAAGTCACATTACACAACATTAACAAGAACAGTTTGGAAATGATGCCAAGCTGTTTATATTGTTTTACGATTAATACCGGCCGTAAACAGGCTAAAGCCAGCAAAAACATAAAGCTGACATCAATAACAGCAATGGCCTCTAATGGCAGTACCAAACCGCTTAACAACAATAGACGCGGGAGCAGCCAGAGAGAAAATAATAATGCCAGCATTTTGCCACGCAGCACCTCTACTCCCGTCCAGTTTTTGATTGCGGTGAGTAAAAAGCCTGCAACCACTGCCATTACATAACCAAACAGCATTTCATGTGCGTGCCATAAGTTAGGGCCCATACCTGAAAAGGAAAATTCAACCGCAAATACATAACTTGCCATCCAGATAACCATTGAAACAATGGCAAAGATGCCTGCTGCCAGAAAAAATGGGCGAAAACCTAAACGTAATACTGGCGGACCAAAATCTGCCAGTTTTGAACCAACAACTTCTCCATCGATATTTAACATATAGTTATCACTCTGTAGATTAATCTGCTTTCCATGCCTGCAGGGGCCAATACTTATACAGGGATCGTATGCACTCCTGGAAAACAGCTCACAATGTCCATAGCTGTAACAAGGCATGAAACTACATACATTATTTAATTACGCAAATGATACAGATCAAGAACCCGGAATAAAACCTGGGGAATCTCTGAATAAGTCTGGGTCGAACAGATTGTCGGTTAAAATGTTCTGGTTCAAGGCGTGGAACGCGCGTAATAGCAGGGCTATTGCGAAGTTCCACAACGCAGAGACAGGACATTTTAATCACAAGATGTCGATTCATGACTTAATCAGAGGCTCCCTAGCAAACTCAGGCTTTCATCTTTACGCTTATTATTTAATAACTCATTAACCTGTATCATGGAACATTGCTGTCCCATTAACTGTCCGAGGCATGAGATGGAAGCCGTTGCCTGAGACCGTATGCCGCAAGGACGCGGCATCCGAGCGTAGATGGATGCCATGTTTTCTATCTTTCTGGACAGCGTGTCTCGGGCGACGGCTTTCAGTTCATGTCTCGGATAGTACAAATATAAACTCTTCCAGAGAGAGCAATGCTTTGTAACCCTCTCAGAAAAGTTAACGGGACAGCAATGATCATGGAAAGGTATTTTCAGAATTACGAATATGCTATATTTGCTTATTCGGTCCACCTCTGTATGAACCAACATCTAACACGAGCCAAATAAATGATTAACGATACAAATACAAATTCTAATAAAGGCACAAACGCTGATAACGGCGATTTTGAAGTCAAGGTCGGCCTTGCCGAAATGCTCAAAGGCGGCGCCATTATGGACGTAACCAATGCCGTGCAGGCAAAAATCGCCGAAGATGCCGGCGCCTGTGCAGTCATGGCGCTGGAACGTATCCCGGCTGATATTCGACGTGATGGCGGAGTTGCACGCGCCTCTGATCCGGACATGATCCAGCAGATTAAAGAAACAGTTTCTATTCCGGTGATGGCCAAATGCCGTATCGGTCATTTTGCTGAGGCGCAAATACTGCAGGCGCTGGAAGTCGATTTTATCGATGAATCTGAAGTGCTGACGCCAGCTGATGAAGCCAATCATATTTACAAACATGACTTTAAAGTGCCTTTCGTCTGCGGCTCTACCAACCTTGGCGAAGCGCTGCGTCGTATCGGTGAAGGCGCGGCAATGATGCGCACCAAGGGTGAAGCTGGCAGTGGCAATATTGTTGAAGCGGTACGTCATATGCGCGCCCTGCAAAATGAAATAGCACGGCTTACTACGCTAGGCAGAGAGCAGTTAATGAGTGCTGCCAAAGAATGGGGGGCACCCTACGATCTGGTCTGTTATGTTGCCGAACACGGTGAACTGCCGGTACCTAATTTTTCGGCTGGTGGTATCGCAACACCCGCTGACGCCGCACTGGTACGTCAATTGGGCGCACAGGCGGTATTTGTCGGCTCCGGTATTTTTAAATCCGATGATCCGGCTGCCCGCGCTGCAGCCATTGTAAAAGCAACCACCCATTTTGATGACCCGGCCGTACTGCTTGAAGTTAGCCGTGGCTTACACCCCGGCATGAAAGGTCTGGAAATGTCAGAGATACCCGAAGAGGAACGTCTGGCAGCCAGAGGCTGGTAAGCTGTGGTAAATACCCGGTATGAATAATACAGTGGGCGTCCTTGCTTTACAGGGCGCTTATCAAAAGCATGTCGAAAGTCTTTCCAGGCTCGGTGTTGAATCACAGCTGATACGTAAGCCGGATGAACTTGATGACTGTAACGCTATAATTATACCCGGCGGTGAATCGACCACAATAAGCCTGCTGCTACAGGAATATGATTTATATGGACCGATTAAATCATTTGCAAACAATCATCCTGTTATGGGCGTATGCGCAGGCATGATTATGATGGCCACTGAAGTTGATGATGAACGTATCACTCCTTTAGGGTTAATGCCGTTCAAAGCATTGCGTAATTTTTACGGTCGACAGGTCCACAGTTTTACTGCCGAGGTAAAACTGAGTTTTGACAACAATACTTTTAAAGCGCCTTTTATTCGTGCGCCTGGTTTTGAAAAACTGTCAGCCGATATTGAAGTACTGGCAACATACAATAATGAGGCGGTGATGATAGGTTATGGTAAACATATTGCATTATCATTCCATCCAGAATTAACAGACGATACCAGGATACATAAATACTGGCTAAGTAAACAAGAGACACAATGGTTTTAAGTTATATGTTTTAAGTTCAAACTAATAACTAATAACTAATAACTTTTACTATTAACTGTTCACTATTAACTATTCACTGCTTTATAAATCATGCAAACATCCATCAAAAATATTAAATCACACCCGCTCTTCCCCGCCCTGCTTTCTTTGCCGTTAAAAATACTACCATCATTTGTACATAATAAAGCTTTAGTCACAACACTTAACAGAATATTTACTAAAGAATTGAAAGACGGCGAACTGGATTTTCTGCAGGATAAAATAATACAGATTTCAATCGAAGATGCAGGCATAGAGTACCGTTTTACTTTAGACAATAGTAAATTACTCGCTGCCGGTAAAAACCGTTCACCAGACCTTGTTTTACAGGGAACAGTATATAACTATCTATTACTGGCAAGTCGCAAGGAAGATACCGATACTTTATTTTTCAGCCGTCGCCTGCACATGCAGGGCGATACCGAGTTAGGTCTATATGTAAAAAACTTTCTCGATGGCATGGACATGGAATCACACAAGGTTCCTGCTTATCTTGAATCTGTTTTACAGAAAAGCCTGCCGGTGTATGA
The DNA here is from genome assembly GCA_963768215.1 of uncultured Gammaproteobacteria bacterium. Lineage (GTDB taxonomy): Bacteria > Pseudomonadota > Gammaproteobacteria > SZUA-229 > SZUA-229. Next base: position 17,953 of record CAVYHW010000006.1, on the reverse strand, counting down.
ACGACTATTTGGTTAAAATACTGATTCAATTTCAGCTGTTAAACGGCAAAATACATCCACACTGTCATAAAGATAATAAAAGCAATAAATATTAGCAGGCCTTCAATAAAATCATCCGGCTCTTTTTCATTTTTGTTATTGATGCTCATATTCGTAACGTCCGGGAGCTAAATTGACTCCGATCCCAATGCAGTGTTTTTCACCTGGTATGCATCTGTAATTTCTTTAGGCCGAATCAGTTTGGTTAATTCAGCCAGTCCCGGTTTATTCAGTGTTTCAGTTGAATCGATATGAAAGCAGGCCACTGCACAGGTCGTCATCAACTTACCACTGGCAGATAGAGATGGTCGCGTACTGGCAAGATAATTCACCATGTTATCCATGCCAGGATTATGCGCCAGTATCAGTAATCGCTGCCATGATCGTGGATCACCTCCGGCATAAAGTTTGATGAGCTCACACAGGGTTTCCATGTCAGCAAGGTAAAGCTCCCTGTCAATGATTACGTTTTTTTCAGCAACCGGTAGATTATTTAATAACAGCCCGGCTGTTTCCCGTGTGCGCTGCGCTGCTGATACCACCATTCTATCCGGTACAAGTTTTTGTTGATTAAGGTAGACACCCATACGGACAGCATCCTGTCTTCCTCTTTTGCTTAAGGGCCTGTCTATATCGGCGGTATAGCTGCTCCAGTCTGATTTGGCATGACGCATTAACATTAGCTCAAACATTTTCACCTCCCTGATAATGATATGTTTACATCATAAAACAGCCTCAATAATATACAATTCCTGTATTTATTCAATATGTACCGTATCTCGAATGATGCGGTTCGTGCCTCACCGCATTCTATGGCACTGACAGTCAAAAAAATAAAAATCGTTTCACCACAGAGACACAGAGGACACAGAGAAAAGCTTTATTTTTGTTATATGCGCCACAGGCGCAATTAACATAAAAAACCTCTGTGAACTCTGTGTCTCTGTGGTGAATTGTTTTCTTAATTTGCTAAAACGGCTGCTTATGGCTGGATTCTCCTGTCAGCGTTATAGACCAACAACGAATAAAGATTTCAGGTATTCGCAATACGCTGGTAATAGCGTAACCTGTATAACAGCCTTTTAACATTTTCGTCATCTTCAAAGCCTGATCGATCATGCAATACATTATTGCTGACCAGTCCCTGGCCAGGCTGCAAGGTTGCACGGTAAATATAGGGTGAATCCGATTTCAGAAAAGCTTCAAGTGTTTTTACCGCGGCCCGGGTAACAACATCATCTTTCCAGATTATACTTCGTGTTCGCGCCGTATAACGCATGTGCAGATTACCGTCCGGCATCACTGAAAATACCGGGCCAGCACGGTCCGGACGAATCTCTTTTCCATCGACGATATTGGCCGGGATCGTCATCACATCATTTGACATCAGTGTTTCGATATAATCCGGATTGCTGTCACGTAAATGGATATAGGCAATTTCATGGTCCATCAAGGCATTCTCTCCGCCTTTAGCGGCAGGTGCTACACAGTGCAGCAGCAGGGCACGGATCTGGTGATCAGCCGCGTTATAGTATCCATCAGTATGCCAGTGAATCGGTTTGTCGGTATATGGTATATAACCACCACGCCACTGACCTGAAACCACCTTTAATGATGTGACGCCATCATCAGCGCCCATATTATCGTCCAGCTCAGTCAGACCGAATTGTTCACCAAGTTTTGTCGGCAGTTCCTTATCAGGATCGTTACCAGTATTACCCGCATAAACAGCCATATTGGTCTTCACCAGCAATGTCTGAATGCTTTCAAATTCAGCCGGGCTTAAACAGGCCGGGGTTTTTATTTCAACGATTAGATCTTCAACTTTTTGCGGGTAATCTGCTAACTTGTTTTCCCGCCATGCCTGATAGGCCTTTTCATTATCAAGACTGAACGGGCTGCCCATATGATAATGTTCAGTAAACTGTTTAACTGTCTGTACTAATGGAGTATTCATAAACATAAGCCTGTTTTTCTGTTGTATCATCCATACCTGAATGGCACTTGCTTAATTATCGTAGGATGCGGTGAGGTACGAACCGCATCGGTCGAGAAAAACACAAGTCAAATAACGCGATTGATGCGGTTCGTACCTCACCGCATCCTACATTACTCACAATGACAGGTGTTATAGCGTCATTCTATCCTTACCTGTTTTATCCATACCAGCTTCTCCGTGCCAGTAACCATCACATTCACCTGACAAAATGGTTTGCTGTAGTTTGTTTTCTGCATCACTGGCTGTTATTTTTCCATGCAGGCAATCATGAAAAGCAGCAATAATCTGTTCCGTGTTTTTTGACTGCGGACTGATGCGTAGTACCTCTATTTCAAGATTTATAAAATCGTCGATGTCCCTGATCAGGTTTTGTGTTCTGGCTGACTGTGTCTGGATGCCGTTAAGCACCAGAAATGATTCATCTTCCCGCGTACGCAGCAAAAGCCCGTCAGGGTAATCAAGACAACGATACTGGCAGTCATCCTTGGGCAGGTTGTGCGCCCGTGCAGTAAAACACCTGGCTGAATAAGCCAGTGGCAGCCTGCCAAATACAAATACTTCTGTGGCAACACCTGCCGGTCTGTTCTGATGCAGTGAGGCCAGTGTTTCTTTCGATAACTCGACCGGCAGTGTCCAGCGTTGCAAACCGGAGCGGGCAAGAATATCCAGTGTACGGGAGTTATAGATATTTACCGCAGGGCCGGTAACAAAAGGTTTTTTACCCGACATCATCTGTACCGCCGCCATATCATTGGCTTCAACCATATACAGCTCATTGTCACAGATTTTTTTCAATGAACTCAGTTCAGAATTCGCCTCAAGCAGTGTCAATGTTGATAACACCACTTCCTTGCCAGCCTCAGTCAACAACCCTGCCAGCTGTAACCAGTCATCCGGTCTCAACAAACGGCGTTTAGAACACACCGTTTCACCCAGGTAAACAATATCTACCGCTGATTCTGCAATAGACTCATAAAACTTAAATACATCATCACGAGGCCAGTAATACAAAAGTGGGCCTAGGGATAGTTTTGGTTTAAACACCGTTTGCTGTGTTTGATTCATACTCACGATAAAAAATACCAATTTTGTAAATGAAAAGTGAAAAATGAAAAATGAAAAATTTTTAAAAACATAAAATTCTCAAACATGCCATTTCGAGCAACGGGAGAAATCTAATATTCCGAAGCATAAAACGTCTTCACATACATTCAGGATGACGATGGTGATTTTTGCTGTTCATTTTTCACTTTTCATTATTCATTTTTCATTGCCGTGGCAGTGAGCCTCCGGCTCACTGCCACGGTCGATGATAAGCCCCCAGCGTAGTCTGCGAACCTTCCGAAACTTTTTCCAGTGACGCCATCCAGTCTGCCTGCGCCTGATAACCTTCAGGACTTTTCTCACAAAGATCAATGGCCTCTCGCCAGACCTTTGTTACCTGCGCCACATAAGCCGGGCTTCGCTGCCGGCCTTCAATTTTAATTGCCGCTACACCGACAGACTGTAATTCGGGCAGCAATTCTAATGTATTTAAACTGGTGGGTTCTTCAATAGCGTAATAGGTATTACCGCTAACATTAAAACGGCCTTTGCATAAGGTTGGATAACCTGCCGATTCACCCTCTGCATGTCGATCAATGAGTATATTGTTAAGCCTTGTTTCAAGCCCGTTGGGCGTTTCATTCCAGCTCACTGCATTGGCCGGTGAGCAGGCGCCAAAAGTATTGGGTGAACGACCGGTAACATAAGAAGACAATAAACAGCGCCCTTCCACCATAACGCAAAGACTGCCGAAACCAAATACTTCAATCGGTACCGGACTGCTCTGTGCAACCTGTTTTACCTGTTTGAGTGACAGTACACGCGGCAACACAACTCGCTGAATGCCAAAATTCTGAAAATAAAAATTAATCGCTTCGGCACTGGTTGCCGAACCCTGCACTGACAGATGCAGGCGAAGATCAGGCCAGCGTTCACGGGCATAATCCATCACCCCGATATCGGCCAGGATCAATGCATCAACACCCATCTCAGCGGCATGATCAACCGCGGCCTGCCAGCGTGACCAGCCGGAGGGCTGTGGGAAGGTATTGATCGCGACAAACACCTTTACACCACGATCATGTGCATAACGAATACCTTCTGTGGCGCGCCTGTCATCAAAATTAAGCCCGGCAAAATGACGCGCATTGGTATCATCTTTAAAGCCCATATAAACAGCGTTGGCGCCGTTATCTACGGCCGCTTTCAGTGAAGGTAAATTACCTGCTGGACATACAAGTTCCATAACTAACCTCTTTCTACAATTTTATAGCGTTGGACAGTAGAAGGATTTTGGGCAAGGTTTTCGAGGACGCAGCATTTGCACGTTGCATTCGCACCTACAAAGCTTAATTTACTGGCGTTGCCTTCATCCTATTGAAAATGCAGGTTTTCGGTATCAATCAACTATGTCTTTCATGCTTATCTCCGGCGTTTCAGCCAGTTTTGCCTGTTTAGCAAGCCCAGCGGTTATAGCATTAAGCACCTGCCATTTTTTTGAGCACCACTTTGGCGCCAGCAAAATATCAGCTGACGCTGTTCCTGTCAGGCGATGAAAGATGACATTACCAGGTGTACGCCTGACCATTTCTACAACATCAGAAACATATTGTTCCATGGTTAAGGGCTGATATTCACCCCGCCGCCACTCATTGGCCAGTTGTGTGCCTTTAACCACGTGCAGTGGATGAAACTTGAGACCGTCAACACCAAGCTCGAGTACTGACTCAAGTGAGGCCAGATGGTGTTCGGTCGATTCGCCCGGCAAACCCAGGATAAGGTGCGTACACACTTTAATACCCCGGCTGCGCGCTTTTAAGGTTGCCTGTTCATATTCAGCAAAACCGTGTCCCCTGTTAACATGCTTCAGGGTTTTATCATGCGCGGACTGAAGACCCAGCTCCAGCCAGACTTCGTAACCCTGCTGCTGATAGTCTGCCAGCAGATCAAGCACCTTGTCCGGAACACAGTCCGGCCTTGTGCCTATATCAAGCCCGATAACATCCGGCTGTTTCAGTGCTTCATCATATAAACTGCTGAGCTCACAGACATCGGCGTAGGTATTGGTATATGCCTGGAAATAAGCAATATATTTCCTGGCGCCGGTGCGTTTTCTAATCACCCGCCGGCCCGACTCAATCTGTTCGGCTATCGGCTTAGGTCTGCGACCGTTAGGACTAAATGAAACATTATTACAGAAAGTGCAACCACCGCGGCCGATGCTGCCATCACGATTTGGACAGGTAAAGCCGGCGTCAATGGCAATCTTATGAACACGCTCCCCATAAGTGGTAAGCATGGCCTGACCGAAAGTATTCACATACTGCGCAAGATTCATTTATCAGCGGGAATAATCCGTGGTTACAAAGATTGAACATTTTCTATTAATACGGCAGGAAATGAATGATCTACATCAATTTATCAACATTATAAAGATTATTCACCACAGAGGCACAGAGGCACAGAGGACACAGAGAAAGACTTTTTTGTTTGTTAATGCGCCGCAGGCGCACAACAATAAAAACCTCTGTGTCCTCTGTGCCTCTGTGGTGAAATATTTTTTTGTTTTTACGACTCGCTTACAATTCTGAACACAGTCTCAGCTAAGCCCCAGGCGTTTGAGTTTTCGATAAATTGTGCGCTCACTAATACCCAGCGCGTCTGCAACAAGTTTACGATTCCCCTGGTAACGTTCCAGCAAATCTCTTATGTGCTTCTCTTCCATGTTCTTCAACGTTGGCGGTTCTTCGGCCTTCGAATCAATAGCCTGAGGTGATGGCATTTCTGATACAGTATGAGCCTCTTCTTTATTTGCAGACTTACTACAGCTTGGCATATTAGCCATCACTGCATCGATTAGCGCTGCATCAATTTCACGATTGTTACTATGTGTTGCTGCAATGAAAAGGACATTCCGCAGCTCACGTACATTTCCCGGATATTGATATGCCTTCAGGCGATCAAAAGCATCAGGCATCAAATGATAACTGCCATGCATGGAACGATTAATGCCTTCAAGTAAATTTTGCGCCAGCACAGGGATATCATCTAAACGCTCGCGCAAACCCGGCAGACGAATATTCAGGCACGCAATTCTATAATACAGGTCCTCACGAAATTTGCCCGCAAGCACTGACTCCCATAAATGTCTGTTGGTCGCACATATAATACGCACATCAGCCTTGCGAAGCCGTTTCCCGCCAACCGGTCTATACTGCCCGGATTCCAGCACACGCAGCAACTTGACCTGCTGCGAAAGCGGCATATCACCTATCTCGTCGAGAAAAATAGTGCCACCTTCAGCCAGTTCAAAAAGTCCCTGCTTGGTGCCCGCACTGCCTGTATAAGCACCAGCCACGTGGCCAAACATCTCTGCCTCAAACAGGCTTTCCGTCAATACGGTGCTGTCGACAATCTGAAAAGGTTTTTTACTTCGAGATGAGTGGTTATGGACAAATTCGGCAGCCAGCTCCTTACCGGTACCGGTTTCGCCCTGCAACAACACCGGTGCATCTGAACTGGAAGCAATCATCAACTGATTAACACATGCCAGGAACTGGGGTGATTCCCCAACCATCTGCTTGGTGCCGGTTGCGAAATTTTTCATTGAGACGACCTGCTCAATACACTCGCCCAAAAACATCGTGTCGCCCGGGCCTTTTAGCGGGAATGCAGAAACTTTTACCTGATACAGGTTATGATTGCCATCACAATGAATATGTGAACAGACTTTTGATTCCCCGGTATTAAAAACAAACTCCTGGGGACATTCCTCACCTTCTTCACTGCATGGATGGTCTTTTTTATGGCTGACCTGAAAGCACTTCTGACCAATTGCGCTACTGTCCTTTACACCATGCAACTGTTCGTAAGCCCTGTTTGCCGCCATGATATTATAATTCTTATCAATGACTACAAAGGGCCTGTCGTGACTATTTACCAGTGATTCCAGATCAATTGATGCTTTGCTTTCAACTTTTTTGTCCACTGAAAACCTCCCCCTTTGACATAAATACTATACACATGACAGAGTTGTCATGCAACAGTACAAACAGACATTGATTAGGGCAAAATGTCATACACACGATAACCTTATGAAAATAGTAATCAAATACAGTTACTTATAAACAAATCTAAAATGCAAATCATGACATATTCTCCCTGACACATGTCAGCATGTCATATTTCTTTACATAATAACTAAAAACCGATTAAATTTTGTCACATTTGCCTAAATTGACAGAGAGTCTAATTTTAATAAACAAGCGTGCAACAAGCTGTCGAGAATTAACCCGGATATTTCATAGGAATGCAGACAATGGGGAGATATTTTATAAAATCGGTCAGTGAGTCAGTTTGTACGATTCGCCCCATGATCACTTTATGTGCATAGCCGTAGCTATGGTTACAGGTGAATCGTACCCAAAATAAATTAATCATGGGGCCGCTGATATCCACAAAAAATAGTAATGGCAAAAACTGCATAGCGTTGTCGGACACATAGTGCACTTTTCTAACATACTGCTATTTCTTAATATAATCATAGCGTTAAGTGAATTTAACAGCGCTCCTATGAAATATCCGGGTTAAATCCAGAGAAATTTATTTTGTTGACATCACTACAGCACCGTTCAAAATAGTGCAATGTTTCTATTCAATAACTCTGCCAGACCGTGGCAAACACAACTCGCTACCGGACTGGCCGCTGCATTGGTATTATTGCTATGCTGTTTACAACAAGCCATTGCCGGCCAGGCGGAAATACAGCCCTGGTCTGCTGATAGCGGGGCAGATAAATTCACCCTGCCTGACCTGAAAAACCAGCAACATGAATTATCCGATTACCGGGGTAAAGTAGTACTGGTTAACTTCTGGGCAAGCTGGTGCCCACCCTGCATTTATGAAATGCCTGAACTGACAAAGCTTAAAAAGCATTTTGCCGGACAGCCATTCGAGATACTTGCACTCAATGTCGGGGAAAAAAAATACCGGGTTAGAAAATTTGTAAAGCTGATCAATTTCAATCTACCGGTATTACTGGACACCTCCAGTGAAACCTTCGATGCCTGGGGCGTTCAAACATTACCCACCAGTTTCCTGATTGATGGCGATGGACGAGTTAGTTACAGGATACGAGGCAACCCGGGCTGGGATCAGGAAGAAACCATCACATTAATTGAAAAACTCATCACAGAATCAACTATAACTACTAAACCAGATAACTAACTATAAACGAGACATACTAATGAAACCATTGAATACCCTGATATCAGCAACATCATTTTTTCTGTTATCAATCTCTCCGCTATCACAGGCCGCAGACAATCTGGCCGCAAACAACCAGGCCCACCTGCAGGAAGTAGAAAAGCTTTTCAAACTGACCCAGATGGAAAAGAAAATCGATGAGAGTGTTGATTCAGTTTTACAGCTGCAATTACGCCAGAACCCGCAGCTGGCAAAACACAGCACAGAAATGCGCAACTTCTTCACAAAATATATCGGCTGGAATGCGCTGAAAACCGACCTTGCCGCTATGTATATGCAAACTTTCAGTGAAGACGAATTAAAAGCAGTCAATGACTTTTACATCACCCCGGCAGGACAGAAAGTTATCACTGCATTACCACAGCTGGTACAGCAAAGAAACCAGCTGGCAATGCAGCGCCTGCAGCAGAATATTGGTGAGTTACAGAAGATTATTGCTCCACCAGCACCAGCACCTGCTCCTTAGTTGCGTAGGATGCGGTGAGGTACGAACCGCATCGATTGCATTAAACAATACAAGTCCGTGAAAATCACACTAAAATGCCGGGAGCATTTTGAACGGACGCTAGTACGGTCCGAAGGACGTAGCGTAGGAGGCGCGTAGTAAAAACACAAACTATAAGCTTTATTATTCCACAGCTTAATACGCGAATGACGCGGTTCGTACCTCACTGCATCCTACAGTACTATGTATATGCAAACTTTCAGTGAAGACGAATTAAAAGCAGTCAATGACTTCTATCTTACGCCGGCAGGGCAAAAAGTTATCAATGCATTACCACAGCTGGTACAGCAAAGGAACCAGCTGGCAATGCAGCGCCTGCAACAAAATATTGGTGAGTTACAAAAAATCGTTGGGCAACCACAATCAGCTGCTGCTCCTTAGCATAATGAGGGATAGGAGCCCAATGGCACTTACTTAAGCCTTTTCAAATACCTTATCGCAGTATTCGTCATTGCAATGACAGGGCTTATGGCTGAGTAAGTGCCATTCACTCCTGACACCTTTAAGGCTTCATGAACTTCGTAGTCTCATCCAGGCGCTTTTGCGTTTCTTCAGGTGACTGCCTGGCCTTTTCCTCAAGTGCTGCGACCCATTCCGCTTCTGCCTTGAACAGCCGATCGATATTTTCCTCATACACCACCACTGGAAACTCGTTCTTGCGCAGGTTGACGACGTACTCATTCATCTTTTCCTGCAGGTACCTGCGCCGGGTCGTCTTTCGAGTCGTTTCGTTCATAATGTCCTCGAGCTCCGCGTCACGCATGTCGAGCACCTTCACCAGGTGCCAGCCGGCCGGTGATTCCACCGGGTCACTCAGCGTATCCAGATCCAATGAGAAGGTCGCCTTATCGAGCTCCGGAAAGCCGGTGCCCTTCACCACCCAGCCCATCTCTCCCAGGGTCTGCTTGGCATTCGGATCGATGGAATGATCGCGTGCCGCCTCAAAGATCGTGATTTCTCCCGCCCCGATCCTTGTTTTGATCGCCTCGGCCTCTTCCCGCGTTTTCAGGACGACCATCTGCACCTTTCGTGCCTCACGCACGGTGATGGCGTCTTTATTGTCCTCGAAGTAATCCCACAGCTCTTCCTCGGTCGGATCCATTTCCCTGATCAAGCGCTCCCGATGCAGGTTGGTCATGTGGTTCTTGCTGTATCTCCTTAAAGCGACGCTGGTAAACCGGGTCCTGCTCCAGCCCCGCCGTCCGGCCCTTCTTCGCCATGATGCGCGTATCGATGTAGCCGTTGAGTGCCCTGGCCCGTTCCTCATCCTCGTCCAGATGAAACTCGGCCCGGGCGGTGCGTTTGCTCTCTGTGACCAGCAACTCCTTCACTGCCTCCCAGCGCACCGGTTCGCCATCAATGCTGGCCACCACCGCCGCGTCTTCACGTTCGTCATCACCGGCAGAATCGAGGACGCTCTCATCGATGTTGACCTCGACGCCTTCCCGCAACCGTGCCTGCATGGTCGCCGTGCGAGCCTTGAAACGCTGCTTGCGGATCGTGGCCTCGATGCCGAGCCTGATGTCGTCCGTCATCTTTGTACCCGGCATGATGGAATTCTCGAAAAATTCCTGCACCTCAGCGTCAGTAATCTCGATTTCCCCAATCAGGTGCTGCTGGCGATAGAGCGCGGCCAGGACACCATCGGTAAATTGTTGCATATCGCCAACATAAACAGGGTCCTTATCCATGCCGTGCTTAAGGGCATCCAGATAGAGCAGGTTGGCTGAGACCAACTTGTCCAACAGGGTGATGCGCACCCGGTTGCGTTCCGGCGTTCCCAGTGCGGGTACGGACAGGCCGACAATCGCCGAGCTGTTGAGCAGGGTATTGAGCTCGCTGAAGCTGATCACTTCGTCACCGACACGGGCAATGACGTCAGGATTGGCAGCCTTTTCATCGTGGAAACTTCGCTGGCTTATTTCTTCTGCCTTGTCGTCGCTGCATCCGGCTAAAAACAGGCTGGAAGATAACAACAGGGCGGTGATAATTTTATAAACAATTTGTTGCTGCATAGTAACTTCTCGATAATAAAAATAGACAGTGTTATTCGTTAGGTATAGAGGTTCGCATAAACGTACAGCTTCTACAACTCTTTAAGATGCTGATACAAAAATGGAGGGGAAGATCACTTCCCCTCCACACTTATTGCATCACTAGTAAGGGAGCAGGCTCCCTGTACTGGCTTTACCAGCCGCAGGTGCTGCCGGTCTGAGCGACGCTTGCCGTCTCCCAGGTCGACTCGGCGACACGTCCCTCGGTCAGATGCAGCTTCCACTCGGTGTCGCCGCAGCTAACATTGTTGCTTTCATCGCCGTGGCAACCCTGGCATGCACCGTCAGAACCATCCGTGGTACCGAAGACCGCACCGTATAGCTCGATCTCGGCCTTGTCCATCATGCTGCGCGGCAGGTCCTTGTTATTGCCCGATTCAGCATGTTCCATATAGGACTCGTTGTCGACGGCCACGTCGCTCCAGTTGTTGCCCTGGACACCATGGCAGTTGAGGCAGGTGCTGGTCAGCACGCTGTCCTCTTCCGTGTAGGTGTGGGCCCAGCCAACCGCATCGTCGAAGTCGTTGATAGATCCCAGGGTGCCACCGGCATTGTTTCCGATCCAGGTCGGGAATACCCTCGTTATCAACTGCATGGCAGGCACTGCACTTCACCGGACCGTGCGAACCGTCGGCGTTCAGGTTAGCCGCCTGGGCATAGCTGGTGGTGTCGATGGTCGGAGTCACGGGATACAGACCGTGGATCGACTCATGACAGCCCTGACAGGTAATGTCCTGGTGACCGCGTGAGTAACGCATCAGGCTCGCCTTGCGTGGGTAGTTGAACGGTGGGAAGTCATTGATGTTGCCGCTCTGCTCAACGTATGGAGCTGCATGACAGTCCGCACAGTGAGGCTCACCCGGTGACAACCAGTGGTCACGACCATCGGTGGCTGCCGACATTGGCACAGGTACCGCACACCGCTCACCAGCAGCAGGAGTACAAGTGCTAGCCAGTGTAACCTGTGCAGCAGCTACACAATCCGGTGTGGTGCAGAAGTCCATGGCGTTCACGCTGAAGTCACCGTCGACATCCGTCGAACCGCAGATATCGAAGGTCACGAAACCGCAGTCCACAGGTACTGCGAATGCGTTAGCATCAGCTGCATTGGAGCAAGAGCCGCTACCGCTACCGATGTTAACCTCCACTGTTGCCACATTACCATCGTGGGCTGGATTAACCGGGGTAATCCCAAAAGCACCCGAAACGTAGTCACACAGACCCGGATCCGGATCCCAGATGGCATGGGTGAAGTCACCCAGCGGATTGTGTCGGCATTCGGATCCAGCCAGGCGATGGCCTGTGCCTCAGTGGTGCCAACCGCTGCCGCAACAGCTGCCAGTGTCGGTTCACCACGCGGGTTGTTCAGGCCAACACCATGGACAAGGTCTTCCATATTTTCAGCTTTCCACAACTCCTGGCCGAGTTGCTGGTGACAGTTGGTACACCATAGACCGCCGTTCACGCTGTTGCCGTCGTTGAACACGTTGTCAGCCAGCCATTCTCCCACTGCATTCAGGTGCTCCGGCGTCTCCGCACCGTCGGTGTCCTTGCCCGGGTTGGAGTGCACGTCGCGGCCGACGAAGCAGCCGCCGTTGGCGTCGCGGTTATCGACAGCGGCGTAGAAGTTATCACCCTCGATGGTGATGGGATAACCGGCCATATCGCCGTCGGAGCGGTGAGCTGGGTGGCAACCCTGACAGCCACCATCACGGCCCTGCGAGTCGGCCATCACGATGACGCCGCCGTCACTGACGTTGCGATGGTTGTCGTGGATAGCCTCGGTGATAGGCACGATCAGCGCACCCGGCGAGCTACACAGTGCATTACCCGGAGCACAGTTGGCCGATTTAACCACTGCGATCACGTTGTCGGCGTGGCACTTCTGACAGATTACCGACTCCTTGCCCAGACGCGTATTCTGCTGGGAAGGCCAGCTTGTCTGCCGGCAGGTTGAGCGGGTTGGTGCCCGTTGCAGGATAATTAGCCGTAAAGCTGGTGCCGTGCTGAGCATCGTGGATGGCCAGGATACTGATGGCCGCTCCCTTCAGACGCGAGTACCAGTCTGAGTCGACTCCCGGAGTAAGTCCATAGAGACCATTCCAGTAATCCATCTCCTCCTGCACCAGTGCCGCTATATCAGGATTTCTGCCGCCGATCTGCTGGGCGCTGTTCTGGCTGCTCGCCTGCAGTTCGGAGTGGCAGCGTTCGCAGTTGGGGATATCGATCGGCGCGGTGCCGAAACCGATGACCGGATTACCACCGTCCATGACCGGCGTGCCAACACCACTGGGGGCGCCCGCATCATAGTTGTGCAGCTGCGCCTTCATGGCGACGAACGGGCGCACGGAGTCTTCGTCCACCAGACCCGGATCATTGAAGAAGTCGATGGTGTCCTCAAACGGCGTCAGCGGCAGGCCCAGGGCCTCCCAGATGCGCGGCGAGGTCAACATCACCGGTAAATTCTCCAGTACCTTCATCTGGGTGTAGACCACGGTACCATGATCGGTGGAGAAGGTCAGCAGGTTGCCGTTGGAGTAGCCGCCGCAGTCGTTGGCAACCGCAGGATCGCCGGGAACCCCGTTCTGGGTATCCGGGCCCATCGGGTGGAACGCCGGGCCACAGTCGGCCGGTACAGCCAGTGACAGCGCCGTACTGGCATTCAGATTCTCCAGGCCGAGTCGGATCTTGTCCTTCTCTGCTGTGGAGTTGGCGGGATTACTGCCCTCCAGATCCGCGTAGATATAGAAGTGGTTCATCCAGCCGCTGCCGTAGTTGTCATTGGCATCGTTGTAGTTGCCGTTACCCATGACTACACCACTGGCGCCTTCGTAGGTACCGGTGACCAGATTGTTACCTGCATCAGTGTCAGCCGCATCATAGATCGTGTTCCACATAAACAGGGAATTGGCTTCCACTGCGCTGATCATGACGCTGGACTGGGGCTTGCCACGGCCGTCGTTACGCGGCTGGGCCTCGTGCCAGTACTTCATCACGTATTTGTTGAAGTTGCCATTGCCATCCAGTTGTGGTTCACGCAGCACCGTCTCGCGGCCGAGTCCATCCAGGCCGACGTTGGGATCGCCCTCCAGCAGCATCGGGAAGTCGCTGTCGTTGTTGCCCTTGTCGGTCCGCACCACCTGGCCGATGATCGAGTTGTAGGGCGGCAGTACACAGCAGTAGGCAAACTCGAAACCGGTGCAGTGCATGCCCAGCTCGTAGTTCAACAAGATGTTGAACTTGTTCTGGCTAGTGGTGTTGACCTGTAATCCGGTCTGTACGCTGAGGTCAACGGTTTGGACTGCACTTAGCCCACCTTACCGTCATCAGCCTGATAGGTGAAGCTGTCCGTGCTAGGGCTGGAAGCCGGCGTATATTCGAAAGAACCGTCCGGATTAAGGATCAGCGAGCCCGCAGAAGCACCGCTCACGAGCACGGCGGTGAGCGTATCGCCGTCCGGGTCGGCTGCATTCAAGAGTACGCCTGGTGCAGGAACCTCTGCGTTACCCAGGATAAGGTCGGGGCCGGCACGGTCCAGTACGGCAGTGTCGATGGGGAAGGTCTGGTCGACGGCAGTGGGCGGGTTGTTGCCACCACCAGTCTGATTGACGGTCACGGTGACTGTGGCACTGTTGCTAGGATCTGTTCCGTCGGTAGCGATATAGGTGAACGTGTCAATACCGAACCAACCGGCATTCGGTGTGTAGGTCACGTCTGTGCCGTTGTTGGTCACACTACCGTTGCCGCCCTGTGTTACCGAAGCGACACTCAGGGTATCACCAACATCGGGATCGGTGTCGTTGGCCAGTACATTGATGGTGACCGGCACGTCCTGATTGGTAGTAGCCGCATCATCGTTGGCTGTCGGCGGGGTATTGCCGCCACCGCCATCATCACAGTCAGCCGGTGCACGACTGACATCTCTTTCATCCCAGTCGCCATTTGGCTGTTGGGCGCGAACACGACAAGGAACCGAAGAGGTATTATCATAACTCGTTCGTGTCCGCCATTTACCCTTTCGACTGGATTCATCGTCATCGACAAAAGCGGTGGTATCTGCATTGGTTACCGTGACAAGTACACGACTGTCAGCATCTTCACCTTCGACTGTCAGGCGGTTTCGCCTGGAGCTCCACTCTGCTTTTTTGATTCTAAATACATCATCGTGACTGTCAGCATTTACATCAAATGATGTAGTCATCGACCCTACAAATAGTAGAGTACTTGTGCCAGCCGTGCTAATAAATAGCAGGGTCCCGGCACCAGCGACTATTGTCACTGCTTTTTTCAAGAACTGTCTTAGAAGACTTCTAAACATGTCCTCATCCCCCCAAAGGTTTGTTGTTCATTTACGTTTAAGTTATGTGTCGAAAACTACCCTTTGATTATTCTTTATGTTTTCAACTACACGGTTTATAACAAATGCACATAGCATCTAAGATTTATTATGCACATTCCATGCCACAAAATATCACACTTAAAATACCGACTATCACTAAGTATAAGAATATCAGAATATTACTAATTATCTATATATATGACATCTCTAACAGTAAAGCATGCCAAATCGTCACTTGATAAATGTCAAACTGACAATTGTTTACATTTTTTCAATTTATGATATAAATTTAATATCAACAGCTGAATCGATCCTGCAAAGAGACTTCAACGTTTGTCGAATTAGTTAACACTTAGAAAACACACTAATAATAGTGTTTATATTCCTGTATCACGGCTACAGCACATTTCAGACTGCACCCTTGTCGGAATTATTTACATAATAAGACTGATTCTATATAGTTTTGCATAATGCCTGTATGACTGCTTTAAAACCCTGACGGGCTCACAGAAACACTAAAGTAATCCTGATTTTGTCATTAATAACCCAATATTTTGTTGGGTTTTCTTACACAATTAACAATTAACAATTAATGAAATTCTAATATTTAATTACTTAACAGATTTGATAGCCAATAATTAATAATCATTTCACCACAGAAACTGAAACTATCAGGGGTGTCCGAACAGATTGTTTTCGGTCCCTACCCCTATCTGATACGAAATGCCGGAACCGACAAAACTTAAAAACAACTAGACGATAAGCCATTCGAAAACCTGGCGCTGTATGTCGGTGAAAAAAGATAATAAAGTCGGAAAGCTCGCCAAACTTATAAACTTTAATTTACTGCTACACTCAAATCTTTTCTAATTGACGCAAAAGGCAATATTGGTTACCGTGTACATAGCAACCCTGGCTGTGATAATGAAAACACCATTACTGCTAGCGAACAGATGGTTTCAGAATATCACTGTATTACATGAACCGCTTACAACCAAAGCAGCACACGAGACTACCGAATGAAACAATACAAGCTATTAGTAACCGTAAAAACAGGACTGACATTGGTTTTCGCTATTTTACTGGTGACCATCACTTCCGTTTCAAGCGCTGCAGAACAGGCTCAAGCTATAGACAGCCCTAAGGCAAGGTCGACAACCATACGACCTGCCATCCTTTACAAAGCACCACTACGTGACGATCCTCCGGCCGTGGTAAGTCAAAGTGCCCGGAGCATGGAAGGTAAGGCAACAATATTGCAGGTACTGGCACCGGATCATGCTGGTTTGACCCTGCAGCCTCAGCCAATCCTCTACTGGTATGCACGCACGCCGATAACGGTGCGCTTTACCATTGCCGCGACTGAAAAGCCTGGAGCTAATCCACTGCTAAAGGTCGATATTAAAAAGGGCGCTGGCATTCAGCAACTGGATCTGGGCAAGCACGACATCTCCCTGCAGCCCGAGCTTAGCTATCAATGGTCAGTAGTTCAGCTGATGGATAAAGGTAAGCAGTCAACAACTACAATCGCCAGTGGTATTATCGAGCGCATAAAACCAGGCGAAGGATTAAGCAGCCGCATTAAGAAGAGCCAGGGAACAGAGCTGGTTAATGTCTATGCCATCGAGGGCATCTGGTATGACGCCCTGGAAACCATTTCCTCAATGATAGACAGCTCACCTGAAGACCAGAGCCTGGTGGCTATTCGTAAGTCTCTTCTGCAGCACGCTGGTTTGCAAATTGCAGCAGAAAACTAATCTGCACTGTCCTGATGTTCCAACAACATTGTATTGATGGAGTACCAGGGCACCATACTATTTCTTCAGGCAATCGGGAACATGAAACTCTTCGTCCAGCCCGTAGACTTCGTTGAACTGACCATCGCAATTGCTGTCGCGGATAACGAAATTTTTATCCCCTGACTTCATATTGCGCGTACTCATGCTCCAGGCCCAAACCTTATCTTTGGTGGTCATACTGACAATACTGTCGCCCGAGGCGTTGAAGTACTGCTTGATGTGGGTTTCATTAACGCCGTCTTTATCCCCGTCGGCATCACGTTCGGCATGCAGGTTAAAGCCGTCAAGTTTTGGTGGTTCAAAGTTGGTTGCCATAGCCTGACCTGCCGACAGGACTAGACAGAAACCCAGGATGATGGCATTACAGGAATACTGTTTATACAAGCATGTCATTATTTACCCCTCAATACGGTAACTCCATGTACCAAGCAAAAAAATCAAAACCAACTGCTGTAGATGCTGTCTGGCTGATCACAGATAACCATAGACACTTTCACATCCTTCGCGTTAATAATATAGTATCATATATAAAAAGAAGGTAACTACCAAGCGAGTTTGTGCAGAGGATATAGTTGTTGATTTATCAGGCTTCTGCAACAGGACGTTGCAGCAGAGCTTACATGGACGTATTCACGCGTCCTTATAAATCAATAACCTATCCTTAGAATAAATATGCTGAGTAGTTATAAAAGAAGCAATAAAGGTACATCCAATTGGTAACATCAATGTGTAATCGTGGCCTGAGAAAGTCCGCTATTAAAACAATAAACCGCGCGAGCATAAAAACTCTGTTGTATACATTCATGCTGCTGCCTGGCCTTATCTTTGCTCAGACCTCATCGGCATCAGAACTGCAAGAATACAGAGGAAAAACTCCCACCCCGCCGCTCGAACTAAAGGATATGCACG
>CAVYHW010000005.1:0-14149 GCA_963768215.1 uncultured Gammaproteobacteria bacterium | reverse complement strand
TGTATGCCTCAACTAGTCGTCTTGTTCAGGCTAAAGTTAATTGCTGTAACGATTTACGACGAAAAAAATAAAGTTCCATTATTTCATTTTAAAGAAGCCTTTGTTGAACTTGATGTGGTTGCGTCAGTTCTTCACGGCGAACTAATTGTAGATGATGTAGGTCTGATTGGAGCAGACATATCGATAGAGAAGCTTTCCGATAATCAATGGTTAGTACAGGGGATTAAATTTACCAGTGGAGGTTCAAATGAACTGCCTGAAAAGTTTATCTATATGTTACAAAATGCTGATTATTTATTGCATGACAGCAACATATATTATCAGGACCATACAGGAGAAAAATTAAATATAAGTTTATTAGATATAAATATGGATGTTAACAATGATTTTAATAATCATGATATAAAAATATCGATAAATCTACCAGAAGAGTACGGTCGCGACCTTGCGGTAGTTGCGAATTTACATGGAGATATAGGTTCACTGGATGGAAATATCTATATCGAAGCACACCAGGTAAATGTGAAACAATGGGATGATAAGTTTAACTTATTGGAAAAATATCAGATTGACGCGGTTGTTGATGCTGGTTTTTGGGCCAAACTCGAAAACAGCAAGATTCAAACCCTGTATTCACAGTTCACTTCCTCAAAGCTGTTAATCAACAATAAAGAAACCGCTAAAAGCTGGGAAACAAATTACCTGTCAGCAAATATACGTTATGTCTATGATAAAAAACACTGGAATATCGCAGTTTCTGATTTTTATTTTGGCGATCAGATGGACCCTGCATGGCGGCACCCGGCAAATATTTTAATCAGTGAAGATAATGAAAATTATTACTTAAGTGCAGACTATTTATCTGTTGTTGACATACAGAACATGGTGGAAGTGTTTTTAAATAAAGAAATGCTTGCTGATTTTAATAAATTAAAGTCATATAAATTACAGGCTGATATTTATAATCTGGACCTTCAACTGCCCAGGGATATGTCCGGGAAAATGCCCAGGCAGCAATTGCTGGACCAGCTTAAGCTGCAAGCTACCGTGATTGATCTTTCAATGCATGAAAATAAAATCAGTCTGTCAGGGTTTGATGCCTCACTGAATTATGAGAACAGGCAGGCGATGATTGATTTAATGTCGCAGGATGCCAGCGTTGAGATAAAGGGATTATTTAGAGGACCGCTATTGGCTGAAATAATTCAGGGACAATTCATATTGGACTATGCTGGCAGCAGCTGGCAGCTAAGCAGCAATCAACTGCAACTGAAAAATAGCCATATCAATACATTGTCCCGCCTGACTGTCCAGCAATCTTCAACTGAAAATATTTTTGTTGATCTACAAACTGATTTTTATGATGCCTATGGGAAATATGCGCATCATTATTTACCTGTTGGCATAATGAGTGCCGGACTTGTCGACTGGCTGGACATGGCGGTGACTGATGGTTATGTGCCCAGTGGCAGTTTTGTCCTGCATGGTAATTTGAGTGATTTTCCATACCGTGAGCATAATGGTGTTTTTCAGGTGCTTTTCCCTTTGCGTGATGCCAGTATGAAATTCCTCAAGCAGTGGCCGATATTGACCGAGACATCAGCAACTGTGAAATTTAATAATTTATCGCTTGTGGCAAATGAGGCAAAGGCTAAAACACAGGAAACCTCCTTGTTTAATGGTTATATTGAAATCAATGATTTAACTGATCCGCTTGTATCCATAAGCACCAACGCAAATGGAAAGAATGAGGACATACAGTCATATATCTGGAACAGCCCGCTTGATAATATGTTTGGTAATGCACTGCGGTTGTTTCAATTTGAGGGTAAAAGCGATTTAAACCTGAAAATACAGGTCCCGCTTAATAAGAAGAAAGTTGAGGTTGCTATTGATGGACATTTAAATCTTATTAATACTGAAATGTATTATCCTGCCCTGGGTTATGAACTTAAAGATGTTAATGGTGTAATTAAATTTACAAAAGACAGCATATTTGCCGATTCACTGAAAGCAAAAATTCAGAATAAAACAGTGGTCATTAATGCATTTACCCGGGATGGTCGATCGGGCAGGGAAGTGGTTTTTCATCTGGACGGTTTTTTAGGTGCAGATTACCTGTTGCAACATTATGAATGGATACCGAAAGACTGGATATCAGGGCAGTCTAAATGGTCAATGGATTTTGAAATACCTTATCAACCCAAAGACTATCTCATGCACATAAAAGCAAATTCTAATCTGGAAAATGTCGTGTTTCAGCTGTCGGATAAGGTAAATAAACCGGCTGCAAGTAAAACAGGATTTGTTGCAGAAATTGATGTGTTAGATAATGCCGGTCTGCGTGTTGTGGCCAGGGCGACTGATAATAAGGCCATTAATACTAAGGCTGCTAAAATTAAGGCTAAAGGCGCTGAAGATGATAGCATTAACAGCGGGGATATTTTTCAGCTTTACGCCACTCGCTATGAAAATAAGGTGTGGAATTTCAATCTATACTCAGAATACATGACTGGTAAGGGAGAATTTACAGAAGGACTGGCTAAAGACACACAAGTCAAACTGGAGCTTGAAGATATTGATTTACATGCGTTACTGGTTACTGCGAATAAGGGAAAATCCGAGTCATTAAAACCCAGTGATTTTCCTCCTTTAAACTGGGACATCAAAAAAGTTTTATGGGATGACTGGGTGTTCACTGATGTTAAAGTGGGAACAGACTGGCATCCACATGGCATGTTAATCAATACTTTTTCACTAAAGGGGCCTGCGCTGGTATTTGAAGCTCACGGTACCTGGCTTACATCATGGCGTGGTTTACATGAGACTGTGCTGGAGGGAACTATAACAGGCAGTAACCTGGGTGAAGCCTTAACAGGACTTGGTTTTCAGAGGAGCCTGGACCGTTGTGAATATAAAACGACATTTAACTCAAAATGGCCGGCAGAACCATACCAGTTGTCATGGGCGAATATGAGAGGTAAAACCTCTTTTGAGATGTCTGATGGTGAAATACTTGAAGTTGACCCGGGTGCTGGCGGGCGATTGCTGGGTTTATTGAATATATTTAAATTAACGAATCGACTGGTATTTGATTTTGATGACGTGACTCGAAAGGGCTTTTCTTTTGATTCTATAAAAGGTGAGTTTACATTTGTTAATGGTGATGGCTCGTTGACTTCATTTGATGTTCTGGCCCCGGCAGCAGATATTGATATGGTTGGCAACATTGGTCTGCTTGAACGAGATTATGGCCTGCTAATGCGCGTTAAACCACATACAGATAGCCTGGCCTTTGCTGGTGGTACATTATTTGGCGGTGTGGTTATAGGCGCTGGCCTGGCCCTGATACAGAAGGTTTTTGACCTTGGCTTTATCGGACATAATGTTTATTCGATAAAGGGTAGCTGGGACGATCCAGTAATAGAAAAAATTATTGAACGAAAAACAGAACCTGCTACAAATATAACTAATGAAGATGATTTTTAATAATTTAGCCGGCTGTCCCGCCTTTACTCATCATTGGGCGATTTTTATTTTTTTATCATTGTTTACACCATCAATATATGCTGACGTAACAGTTAATAAGCTGGAAAAAAATGATAAAATCGCAGGCAACGGAGCATCGTTACACAGGTTATCACTGCAAAAGGGTATTAATGAACAGGCAGTTAGTACGCCTGATACTGCAGGCCTGAACGCTAACCTGAGTAGTAGTGTGGGCACAAATGACACATCAAAAGCCTGGGAATTGCATGCAGAACAATGGGAACTGACGCGTAGTGGTGAATCTGTGCTGTCATTACCGGTATTGAACCAGTTAATAAATGCCTGGCTGCTGGAGAAACACAGGAAAATAGAAGTACAATACCCGGGCGGTGAAGAGGGTGAGTTCTGGGTGCAGGAGCTGACTGACTGGCTGGTTTCTTTAGGTATTCCATCAAACCACATGGTAATAATACCCGGTAGTGGTGCTGATGATATGATTAAGTTCGGCTTAATAAAATAGTGTTTTTTATATTGCACACTAAAATATAAATATGATCAGGAGAGTGCTTGGTGAGTAAAGTTGCAGCAATACAGATGGCTTCAGGGCCGAATGTAAAAGCTAATCTGGCCGAAGCTGAAAAGCTGATAAAAATTGCTGTGCAGCAGGCAGCGGAACTTGTGGTGTTGCCTGAAAATTTTGCCATTATGGGAACGGCGGAAACGGATAAAGTAAAAATTGCGGAAGAATTTGGTTCCGGTCTGCTTCAGGACTTTTTAAAAGAGCAGGCGATTAAGCGTAATATCTGGCTGGTTGGTGGCACCATTCCGATACGTTCAGCAGAGCCGGGGAAAGTTTTTGCCGCCTGTTTATTATATAACCCGAAAGGTGAGCTTGTTGCCCGCTATGACAAAATTCATTTATTCGATGTAACTATCGGTGATCGTGATGAAAGTTATACTGAATCAGAAACGATTACACCCGGAGATAAAGTAGTCGTCGTTGATACACCGTTTGGCCGGCTTGGTCTTGCGGTATGTTATGACCTTCGGTTCCCCGAATTATTTCGCGCCATGGTTGAGCAGAACATGGAAATTTGTGCTTTGCCATCAGCATTTACCAGCCTGACAGGTAAGGTCCACTGGGAATCTCTATTACGCGCACGCTCTATTGAAAATCTTTCATTTATCATTGCTGCTGATCAGGGAGGCTATCATGTCGGTGGCCGCGAAACACATGGTGATAGTATGATTATTGATCCATGGGGACTGGTGTTAAACCGGCTGCCACATGGTACCGGTGTGGTTGTCGCCCACATTGATGTAGCCAAGCTGGAACATACAAGAAAAATGTTTCCAGCACTTGAGCACAAACGATTTGAGTTTACTCTTCCATCGAAATAGACGATAACTATCATGTCGTATTTTCATTAATGCATTGACTGGTGAATAGCATCGCTGCTGTCCCGTTAATTGCCAGAGACATGACTCAGACACATGCACCGACACTCCGTGAAACTATCCATGGTGGCTCAACACCTGCATCCATGCGGTTGATGGTCATTGCTGTATGTGGCCGATCCATATCTCTGGCAATTAACGGGGCAGTAGTAGAATAGCGTACCGATGGCTTATCAACATATTATTTTTGAATTTGTCCTGATATTTGCCGGTGCGGCATTTTTTGCCACCGTTTTTTTATATCTCAAACAACCGATTATTCTTGCTTATATTGGCTTTGGTATTGCTGTCGGGCCATTAGGCCTGGGGTTGATTAAAGAACCGGAACATATTGAAAAACTTTCACATGTCGGTGTTATATTACTGTTGTACCTGCTTGGTATAAATCTAAAACCTGATCGTTTATATCATCTATTCAGCAGAACAGCTGTAGTTACACTGTTGACCAGTCTGGTTTTTTTCGTCGTAACTGCATCTGCAGCTTTGGCCTTTAACTTTGGTTTTATCGAAAGCATTATTATTGGCGCGTCTTTAATGTTTTCCAGCACCATTGTCAGCCTGAAATTAATACCAACAACAGCATTGCATCATCGACATACGGGTGAAATGATGACCAGTGTATTGTTGATGCAGGACGTGATTGCGATTATTTTAATTGTGATGTTGTCTGCCGGGCAGGGTGATAATGTAAAAATGGCAATTGTTATGTTGTTTATTAAATTAATTGTTCTTACGGCTGTTGCCTTTGGCCTGGTTAAATATGCCATTGATAATCTTTTTTTACGTTTTGATATTATTCAGGAATATACTTTTTTGCTGGCGCTAGGCTGGGGCCTGCTTGGTGCAGGTGTGGCCGAGTATATTGGTTTATCTTATGAAATGGGTGCGTTTATCGCAGGTGTGGCTTTTGCCTCTTCACCTGTATCGTTGGCAATAGCCGAGCACTTAAAACCTTTACGTGATTTTTTTCTGATACTTTTCTTTTTCTCCATCGGTGCACAATTTGATTTCCTGCTTACGCAGAACGTATTAATTGCCGGTATTGTAATAGCGTTATTGATAATCGTGGTTAAACCACTTGTTTTCAAACAGGGTTTTCAGTTGATAGGGGAAGATAAAGCTTTCTCAATGGAGCTGGGGGTCAGGTTGGGCCAGGGCAGTGAGTTTTCATTACTGGTGGCATACAGCGCATTGTCGAGTGGTTTGATTAGTTTGCAGGCATCCTATTTAATACAGATGGTTGTAATTATTACTTTCGTGCTATCAACGTACTGGGTTGTATATCGTTATCGGACACCTATTTCAAGTACTGAAAAAAATCGAATGGATTAATAAAGAGGTCATTGGTCAGTAGTTATTTGTCTTTCGTTTCTGAAAAACGTTTTTAAAACTAAAGACTAGCGACAAAGGACTGATGACTGTTTAACCCAGACTTTCTTCAAGCTCACGTAGATATTTGAAAAGTTTGCGTGATGCGGCAGGAGGTTTGTTCTGCTGTTTTTCCTGGTGTGAGGCACGAATCAACTGGTTGATGTGCTGCCTGTCGACTTCAGGGAAACGGGCAATAACTTCATTGAGAATTTCTTTGTCATTATCAATTAAGCTATCACGCCATTTTTCCAGCCGTTTAAACTGTGCAGTGTTGGTATCATGCCGATGCTGTATTTTTCTTAATTTTTCTTCTATAGCTTCGTTATCCACCGAGCGTAATAACTTGCCTATATATTGACGCTGTCTTTTTAGTCCACTTCGGGATTTTATTTTTAGTGCAGTAGTCACTGCTTCGTTGAGGTCTTCTGGTAACTCAAGGGAATGTATATCTTCAATATTTAATTTTAAAATATTTTCGCCTATATCAAGCAGGTGATGACATTCGCGTTTTACCTGTGATTTGCTTGGTGCGAGTTCGGTTTCCGCGTTTTCTTCCCTGTTTTTGTTATTTTTTGATTCAGAAGTCATCATCATTGTCCGCCACCTGCTCAACTAATGGCTTTTCATTATCAAATTGTACAGTTTCAAGTTGCATGCGGGAGTGCTCTTTTCCATCGCGATAATTTTCAATAATAACCGGGATGTTGTGAAGTTCCGGTATTAACCAGATATGTAACTGTCTGTCTTTGCGGGGATCTGTGCGTACCATCTGTAATGCATGGTATTCCTTGCCCGCAAAACTGATCTTTTTACTTGATGTTAATACGAAGTGGTAGGTGTCAATTTCGCCATCAAGTATCGCTTTATAAGGGTATTCTTTAATGTTTTTATTTGCTTCTATCATTAATGGAATCTGAAAAGACAGGACATCCCAGATTTTTGTATCAGTTTCAAGTTTTATTTTTTCACTATTAACAATACCGGTGATTTCTCCTTTTAGTGCGTTATTGTCAGTGTTCCACAGGATATTGATTTCTTCATTTTTTCTCTCTCTGCCAGTTTGGGTAAAGCTGTGTCTTCTAAGTAATAAAAATTTGCCCTTATTCTCGACAAAACTCACAGCAGAAACCGTGTCGTCAGCTAACAGGCTGGCAAAACCAGACAGCTTTGTGTTTTGGGTGAATTTATATCCGCTATCTTTATAACTGAGCTGGTAAAAGGCCTCAGCCAGTTTCATGCGGTATTTTTGAACAGCATATTTGGCGCTAAATTCAGGCAGAGCATGTGCCGCAAACAGTGTATGGCTGAATACAAAAACAATAAACAGGGTGATGAACTTTACGGTTTTTAAACGGGCTATGTGTAGCATAACTTAGGCTTGCATATCTAGTTTTGAGAGTTGATTATGTGAGTCGATCATTTTTCCATAGTAGCGGTTTTGTTAGAATCTGGTTATCCAGCATTAAATGATTGTTATCAAATGTTATACGGCCTTCTATATGGAGCTTTATTGCCAATGGATAAATCTTATGTTCTTCATTTAAAACACGTTTAGCTAGAGTTTCTGCAGTATCTGTGGCGAGCACCTGCACCTCTGCCAGTATGACAACCGGACCGCTATCAAGTTCGATATCGACATAATGCACACTGGCGCCGTGCAGTTTGTCCCTGTTTTCAATCGCCTTCTGGTGTGTATTCAGGCCCTTGTATTTTGGTAGTAATGAAGGATGAATATTGATTAACAGGTGCCGGTAGTGTTCGATAAAATGGTTACTTAATATTCTCATAAAACCTGCCAGAATGATCAGATCAGGCTTTAATGGGTCAATGATTTGTATCATCGCCTGGTCAAATAATTCTCTGGATGGGTACTGCTTATAATCAATAACATGGGTTGTTATATTTTCTCTAGCCGCACGTTCCAGGCCTTTTGCTTCTGCCTGGTTGCTGATAACAGCTACTATTTGTGCATTAAGCTGTTTGTCTTTAATCGCATCGATAATGGCCTGCAGATTGCTGCCTGAGCCGGATATCAGTACTACAAGAGAAGCCTTGTCCATAGTTAGTTATTGCTGAAACGAATGACAGGGACGCCCATTCTTTCTGTTAGAAATTATTTAAAAATAACCTGTTCTTTATTGCCCGCTTCAATAATACCAAGGCACCATGCGTTTTCACCGTTCTGGTTTAGTGCGGATACAATGGCATCGGCATCATCTGCACTGGTAATTAATACCATGCCAATACCGCAGTTGAAGGTGCGATACATTTCATTCGTTTCTACATTGCCGTTTGCCTGTAACCACTGAAAAACCTCAGGTAACTGCCAGCTATCGCTGTTTAAAACGGCCTGTGTGTTTTCCGGTAAAACACGGGGAATATTCTCTAGCAAACCGCCGCCGGTGATATGCGCCATGGCATGTATATCAAATTTGTCTAAAAGCTCACGCAGCGCTTTGACATAAATTCGTGTCGGTGCGATTAAAGCATCGCCCAAAGTGGTATTGTGATCACCGAAGGCTGCATTTATATCAGCATGACTTACTTCAATGATTTTTCTTATCAGTGAATAGCCATTGGAATGCGGGCCGCTGGAAGCAAGCGCAATGATGACGTCGCCGGTTTTTACTTTAGAGCCATCAATGATTCTCTGTTTTTCAACCACGCCAACGCAAAAGCCGGCAAGGTCGTAATCACCTTTGCCATACATGCCCGGCATTTCAGCGGTTTCACCACCGATTAAGGCAGCATTGGACTGGCGGCAGCCTTCTGCAATGCCTTCGACAACACTGGCGGCAATTTCGGTGTTTAATTCACCTGTGGCGTAATAATCCAGGAAATACAGCGGTTCAGCGCCTAACACCAGAATGTCGTTAACGCACATAGCAACCAGGTCAATACCAATAGTGTCGTGCTTGTTTAAGTCAATGGCCAGTTTTAATTTGGTGCCAACACCATCGGTGCCTGAAACCAGCACCGGTTGCTGGTAATTCGCTGGTAATTCGAATAAACCGCCGAATCCGCCGAGACTGCCCATAACACCAGGGCGGCAGGTACTGGCAACACTGGATTTGATTTTCTCGACAAATTCATTACCGGCATCGATATTAACGCCAGCATCACGATAACTTAAGGATTTTGTTTGATCTGATTGATTAGCAGGCATGGGATTTACTGGGGATTAGACCAGTTTGACTGTATGATAAAAAGATGTGCTATTCTACACTTTCTGTTAGTTTAATTTATACAAATTTACATAATCACGGACCTCGAATGTTGAATTTTTCCGCGAAAATACTCGCTTTCGTCAGTATTTTATTGACATCTAATCTGGCGACTGCAGGCCAGCTTGCTTCACTCTATTATGTTGCTATTCCTGTTATTGATGAATCAGCAGAGGTGCGGCTGCTGGCCTTTGACCAGGGGCTTGATGAAGTGTTTGTGCGTATTTCAGGGGACAGCATCATAATGGACAAAATGAAACGTCCGCCATCAAGCCGCTATGTTAAACAGTTTAGTTATGAACCACTGTCAGCTCCGGCGTCGGATGACGTCATCAATACCACTACGAACGAAAGCGGAGAGGTGCTGACCCATCGTATAAAAATTCAGTATAACGGCAGCTTAGTGCAGAAGTATTTACTGGATAATGGCTTTCCAGTATGGGGAGAGCATCGGCCTGATGTCGTTATCTGGCTAGTGGTTCGAGATGGTAGAAATGAATATATACTGAAAGACTCGGACCAGTCAATATTGAAAGCGTCTACTGGTGAAGCCCTGACTCGACGTGGCATACCGGGGCGATGGCCTTTGTATGACTACAAGGACAAAAAAGCGCTCAATGTTGCCGACATTAGAGGTGGCTTTAAGGAGCCTGTGGTCAATGCTTCAAAACGTTATGCTTCAGAGACAGCCTTGACTGGCAGCATGATCTGGAATGGTGAAAAGTGGCAAAGCGGCTGGAGTTTGTTTGCAGAAACTGAGAACCGTCACTGGAATTTAGAAGATTCTGACTATAAGCAACTGATTAATAAAGCAATTGATCAGGCAGCGGACAGACTGGGTGTGGTATATGCTGTTCATAATGCAGAAAATAAACAGCAAGTTGTGGGTTTGCAGCTGGACATACAGGCGATTAATACGATTGAAAAATATCGTTATGTTGAAACTTACTTAAGCGGTTTAAGTGTTGTTGAAAATGTAAAACCGGATAAAGTTGACGGGCAAAATGCTGTTTTTGAAGTGGCGCTTCGCAGCAGTGAAGAAGACTTTTTTAATTTGATTAGAAATGAGGCAGAACTTATTGAGGTCAAATCGCCACCGCTCGAAAGCCAGGTAATTCCTGAAAATGAACCAGCTGGTAATACAGAAAAAGATAGTGCAATTGACACAGTAACAGGAGAAGCAGTAGTTGAGAAAAGCGAGGTGTCTCATCCGCCAAAGCAGATGCCGGTTTACTATTACAGGCTCAACCAGCATTGAGTTATTAGTAATTCATAAACAACACAATGGCTTCATCAGTTCATCCACAATTACCCTTAGGCTTTGAGCCTGGCGAGTTATTTACTTTCGAAAGTTTTGTGGCGGGTAACAATTCCGTTGCCACAGGTCTGGCGCAGAAAACAGCCGTAGGTGAAGGCGAGAAACAGCTGTACTTCTGGGGTGATCGTGGACTGGGTAAAAGCCATTTATTACAGGCCAGCTGTAACCTGGCGGCAAAGAACAGGCGCACCGTATGTTATTTAACACAAGCTGAAATATTAAATCAGTCTGTTGAAATATTTGATGGCCTGGAACAGCTTGAGCTAATTTGTCTGGATGATATTGAAACCTGGTTGACCGATAAAACCTGGGAAATAGCCCTGTTTGATCTGATTAACCGTGTACGCGAAAGCAATCATTGCCTGATGCTGGCATCAGCACATCCGCCGGATGAAGCTTTTGTCAAGCTACCAGATTTGCGCTCTCGCTTGTCCTGGGCGCGTGCTCGGTGGTCCCGCACCGCGCCCGATCGCGTCCATAGTGCTGGAGGAACGCGACGGCGTGCTGCACGCGCTCGGTACCCGCGGTGTCGAGATGTTCGAGCCCTATTTCGAGCGGTTCGGGGAGCGTCTGGCGCTGGAATACCGGACGGACGACCCGCGCCGCGCCGCCGATGCGGTCGTGCACGTGCGACGCCTTTCGGAGTTCAGCGCCCGTCAGGTCCTGTGTGGCGCCACGACGCCGAACACGACCGTGATCAGCAAGGGCTGAACGCGCACCCGCTCGGAGCCCGAACCGGATCCGCTCGGATACCTGCCGCCCGCACGCCGCGCGCTGCGACGGGTCGGCGGACGCGTGGTTCGCACGCGCTCACGGGCCGGCGGCGAGATCGGCGGCAATGCGCCGGTGGCCCTGCGCCCTCGCCAGGTCGGCCGGACTCCGTCGTTGGCTGTCCAGTGCGTTCCGGTCTGCTCCGTGCTCGAGCAGCAGCGCGACGGTTGCCCGCTGGCCGAGCGCTGCCGCGCGATGCAGCGCCGTGGTGCCGTCTTCGTCTTTCGCGCGGACGTCGACGGGCGGGGTTCTGGCGGCCAGGGCTTCAACGTCCGCACCGTCAGGCTTGCTCTGTCCCGCGGCGGCAGCGGTGCGATTCTTGTTATGTCTTGGTTTCATTCTCGTATTGCTGTTAATATACCCTGTGAAGGCATTACAATTGTCCCAAATTCTACTGGTGAATCTGTCAGGTGCGAGTGATGGAACTGCAGGAGTTTACAGTAGAGGGTGTTCCTTCAGGTGAATTCCCTTTATACAATTGGGAAGTAGGTGAAAACACCCCAGAGATTACTGGTTTAACAGCAGGTGACTATGATGTCACTACCATTTCAAATGGTTGTATTTTAACAGAGACAATTACTGTTGGCCTAGCTTCTGATTGTGCTTTAATGTTAGGCTTTATTAGTACACATGAAACAGACACCAATGCAAATGATGGCACAACTGTTTGTAAATGTTTCTAATGGTACAGCACCATATAGTTATGCCTGGGGTCATACAGCATCAGATACTAATTCTCTTCAGCTTCTAAGAACCTGGCACCTACACATTAACAGTGACTGATGCCAATAATTGTGTGGTTATTGATTCTGTAAAGATCTTTTCAATTGAAAATCCATGTATCTTAAATATTGTGATTAACAATATTGAAACTACTGGTCCTAGTCAATCTGATGGTGCCGCTTCGGTTCTGGTTTCTGGTGGAGTGTCTCCCTATACATATCAATGGAGTACTGGAAGTACAGAGCCTGAGATTTTTGATCTTAGCGCCTCTATATATATTGTCACAATTGAAGATTCTGACGGATGTGTAGAAGTCAGAACTATAAGTGTAGATGTAATTGGTGTTTTTGAGCTCCCTGTTGGAGTAAATGCTTTAAAGCTATACCCAAATCCAGTTCAGAACACCTTAAATATACTGATTGATGTGCAAAAGAATTCTCCTGCTCGTTTTAGCATTAAAAACACAAACGGACAACAAGTATTTATTCAAAGTACACAACTTAATTCTGGCGAAAACCTACACTCAATTTCTGTTGATCATTTGGCTAAAGGATTTTATTTACTTGAATTAACAACTAATGACGGGTTTATTTCAAAACCTTTTCTTGTTAAATAACAGTTAAAAAAGGCAACTAAATGCTTAGTTACGCGTAATAAAGGTATGAAGCACAAGAATATACTGTCGTTAATGACCTTACTTTTTCTTACCATCTTTTCATATGGTCAAAATTATGATTGTGCAGATGCCAAGAATGTTGAGTCAGGTGAGCATCAAGATTTATTCAATGATAATGGAGTTTTAAGTTCTGTGGGGGTTTTTGATGGGGCTGGAGTTGAATCAGAAATTGGAACTTAGTAATAGGGTGTCCCAGGATATTCTTCTGGCTTTCATTTTCCTGGAGATGGTGCTGGCTCATATTCTGAAAACTGGTTTTCTTTTGAGGTCTATGAAACTGGTCAATTATGCTTAAGTATTATCCCAGTAAATAGTGTAGATAATTTTGATTGGGTTCTTTTTAATACATCAGGAAATCAAAACTGTAACGACATCTTAACAGACCCAAGTATTGTAACTGACTACAATACTGTTTCGAGACCCAGGAATAACTGGCTTTAACGGCCTGGCTGGCGGCATGAATGAGCCATGTATTAATGTTATACAAGGTGAAACCTATATGATATTTATCTCCTCAGCAACTGCCCTAGCTCCTCCAGGCTTTGATATCATCCAAGAAAATCTTGATCAAGGTGGTTCAGCTTCGATTAGAGGTCGAACGCCACCTGCATTTATTGATGGCCTTACTATAGATGATCTTAATTGTGGTGAGACAACAATCACATTAGAGTTTGATGAACAAGCTACTTGTATCACAGGAACAAATACCGCATTTTATGAAGTGACCAGTCCTTCAGGTAACACTTTCTCTC
The DNA here is from genome assembly GCA_963768215.1 of uncultured Gammaproteobacteria bacterium. Taxonomy (GTDB): domain Bacteria; phylum Pseudomonadota; class Gammaproteobacteria; order SZUA-229; family SZUA-229. The sequence goes on along the minus strand of CAVYHW010000005.1, from coordinate 367 downwards.
CTTCAACTTCTTCAGGAACAGATTGTGGCACAAGTAATACTAGCAATGAGTTTACCCTTACTTTTATAGTAGGTGATGTTAGTGAAATCGGTGAATACATACTTAATGTTAATGGTGTAGAAGATATCTGTGGCAACCAAACCGTTAATGAATCTATCCCATTTGAGGTAGTAGCTGATTTCTCTGCAGATATTACCACTAGTCCTAACATTAATTGTAGTGCCCCCTTTAGTGGTTCAGCTGAAGTAACAAACTTGACAGGTGCTGATGCTTTAGGTCCATTTACTTATGAATGGAGTACAGGTGGTAGTTTAGCTCTTGAAAGTGCGCTAGAAGCTGGAACTGATTATGAAGTAAGCATTTCTAA
>CAVYHW010000004.1:0-9518 GCA_963768215.1 uncultured Gammaproteobacteria bacterium | reverse complement strand
CCCGACCCTAACCTGGCGCATGCCAAAGAACTGGTGGCCTTAATGAGTGGCGCTGATGCGCCTGACTTTGGCGCGGCATCCGACGGCGATGGCGACCGCAATATGATCCTTGGCCGCGATTTTTACGTCACCCCCAGTGACAGCCTTGCCCTGCTCGCGGCAAACGCCACACTGGTTCCCGGTTATGCCCAGGGACTCACCGGTGTCGCGCGCTCAATGCCAACCAGCCAGGCCGTTGACCGTGTTGCAGAGGCCCTCGATATTGACTGTTATGAAACACCCACCGGCTGGAAGTTTTTCGGCAACCTGCTCGATGCCAACAAGATTACGCTCTGCGGCGAAGAATCCTTCGGTACCGGCTCGAACCACGTGCGTGAAAAAGACGGACTCTGGGCGGTACTGTTCTGGCTCAATATCCTCGCGGTACGCAAACAATCAGTAGCTGATATTGTAAAAGACCACTGGCAAAAATACGGTCGTGATGTTTATACCCGACATGACTATGAAGGGGTATCAGCAGAGGGCGCGAATGCGTTGATGCAACAACTGCGTGAACGTACCGCTGAGCTAGGCGGACAAAATTTTGATGGTTATACCGTCGAACTTTGCGATGACTTCAGCTACACCGATGTCGTCGATAACAGCACCAGCAGCCAGCAGGGTATCCGTTTACTGTTCAGCAATGGCGCCCGCATCGTTTACCGCCTGTCAGGCACCGGCACCGAAGGCGCCACCTTGCGTGTGTATATCGAACAACCTGAAAAAGACCCTGAAAATCTGGAAAGCGATCCACAACAACTGCTGGCCAATCTGATCAGCCTGTCATGCTCCATCGCGGAAATAGAAAAATTCACCGGACGCACTGCACCTGATGTGATTACCTGAACACATTAGTTGTTATATACCTGGCCATATATATGCTTATACGTATATAATACGCCATGCTTAATGAAACCGATACATTTTTTAAAATGCTGGCCGATGGCACGCGACTTCGATGTCTGCTGTTAATGCAGTCTGAAGGCGAGTTATGTGTCTGTGAACTCACCCATGCGCTGAACCTGTCACAACCAAAGATTTCACGCCACCTGGCGCATCTACGCGACGCTGGTGTGCTTATCGCACGCCGAAATGGCACCTGGATGTATTATCGAATTAACCCGGAATTACAAAATTGGGCACTTGATATTCTACAAATCACACTTGATGGTGTACGTCATACTGAGCCTTTTGTTTCCGACCGAAAAATTCTAGCTGGCATGGACAATCGGCCTGAACTCGCGTGTTGCTCATGATAGTTCCCTCAAGTACTTTTTACCCGGTTGATAACAGCGGCATGATTAGTAACCGTTTACGTTTCAAGCTTAATATACTTCTAACTGGTCCATCGATCGACCATTTAATAAAAAATTAACCTGGAGAAAAATGACATGACAATTGATAGTGGAACAATACATATTGGCATCAATGGTTTTGGCCGCATGGGACGGCTTGGAATGCGTGCCGGATGGAATATGCCCGAGTTTGATTTTGTTCGCGTAAACGAGATTGCCAGCGATGCTTATGGTTCGGCGCATCTTCTCAAGTTTGACTCGGTACATGGCACCTGGCCTTTCGACACGGCCGCAGAAGATGACAACATGATCGTTGATGACAAAACGCTGGCCTATTCATCAAATGCCAGCATTGGCGATACTGACTGGTCGGACTGCGACATCGTTATCGAGGCCACCGGCAAACATCACAAAAAACCGGAATCATTGAATGCCTATTTTGACCAGGGCGTTAAAAAGGTGATTGTAGCGGCGCCAACCGAAGGTGCGCTCAACATTGTTTATGGCATTAACGATGACCAGTATGATCCTGCGGTTAACCATCTGGTTACTGCGGCTTCCTGCACCACCAATTGCCTTGCGCCGGTGGTCAAGGTGATGCATGAGAAAATTGGCATCAAACATGGCAGCATGACCACCATCCACGATATCACCAACACCCAGACCATCGTGGATAAAGGACACAAAGACCTGCGCAGGGCACGCGCCTGTGGTAATTCTCTGATCCCCACGTCAACGGGCTCAGCTAAGGCCATTACCAAAATATTCCCTGAACTCAGCGGTAAGTTAAATGGACATGCGGTGCGCGTGCCGCTGCTCAATGCCTCGCTGACTGATTTTGTTTTCGAAGCGTCCCGGGCGGTTACGGTAGAAGAGGTAAACGCTTATTTTCGAGAGGCAGCCGAAGGTGAACTGAAAGGTATTCTCGGTTATGAAGAACGGCCACTAGTTTCGGTTGATTATCTCAATGATCCGCGTTCCTCCATCGTCGATGCGCTTTCTACCATGGTAATCAATGAAACCCAGGTCAAGATCTATGCCTGGTATGATAATGAATGGGGTTATGTGAACCGCATGATGGAACTGGCGAGAAAGGTAGCACAGGCATTTTAACATGGAACAGGGGCTGCGAAATTACCTGATTGTTACCGGCGGCTACTGGGCCTTCACCGTTACAGACGGTGCTATTCGCATGCTGGTGGTTTTGTATTTCCACCAGTTGGGTTATTCGCCCTTCGAGGTAGCTATGCTATTTCTGTTTTATGAGTTCTTCGGCATAGTGACCAATCTGGTTGGCGGCTGGTTAGGCGCGCGTATCGGTCTCAACCTGACAATGAATATTGGCATGGCAATGCAGGTAGTCGCCCTGGCCGCACTGACGGTACCGGATGCCTGGCTCTCTGTGCCCTATGTCATGCTCGCGCAGGCGCTGTCCGGTATCGCCAAGGACCTCAACAAGATGTCGGCCAAGGCATCAGTGAAGACCATGGTCGGTGATGGCGGCGGCTCGAAATTGTTCAAATGGGTGGCCATCCTGACGGGTTCAAAAAATGCCCTCAAAGGGGCTGGTTTCTTTGCTGGCGCCGCGCTGCTGGAATGGCTTGGTTTTCGTAGCGCTCTGGCCATACTTGCCGGGTCGTTGCTGCTTGTTCTATTGCTAACGGCGTACCTGTTACCTCCCGGTGTAGGCAAGATGAAGTCAAAACCGAAGTTCACCCAGGTATTCTCCAAAGTGCCTGCGATCAACTGGTTATCAGCCGCACGTTTTTTTCTGTTCGGCTCTCGCGATGTCTGGTTTGTTGTCGGCCTGCCCGTTTTTCTGTTTGAAGTGCTGGGCTGGTCTTTTACCGAAGTGGGCACATTTCTGGCGTTATGGGTTATTGGTTATGGTTTCGTACAGGCCAGTGCGCCCAGGTTGATACGTCGCAGTCGTCACGGTCACGGGCCGGGGGCGGGTTCTGCCCGGTTATGGGCCTTTGTTCTCGCACTCTTCCCTGCTGGCATTGCATTGGCTCTACATCAGGGCTGGCCGGCTGACATCGTATTGATCACCGGCCTGATTCTGTTTGGCGTGGTATTTGCGATAAATTCAGCTATTCATTCCTACCTGATACTGGCCTATTCTGACCGCGACAAGGTGGCAATGAGCGTAGGTTTTTATTATATGGCTAATGCCGGTGGTCGTCTGGTGGGGACGGTACTTTCTGGCTGGTCCTATCAGACACAGGGACTGGAGGGTTGCCTGTGGTGGTCAACGGCTTTCATTCTCGCCGCTACCGTATTGTCATTCAAGTTACCGAATAGTGTTGTCGCCAAAGAACAAAGCGCAACGACTATCGACTGAAAGTCCATAGGTTGCTTTCATGACTAAATGTCATCCTCACTGCCTTAATTCATTTTATCTCGCAAAGGCGCAAAGCTCGCAAAGAAAGGCTTCGTGATCCTTAATGTTTTTCTTCGCGAGCTTTGCGCCTTTGCGAGAATATCAAATACTGTTTTTGATCATTGGCATATCTAAAGTCTGCAGATATGTGTCATTGCTAAAGCCTTGCACTAAAGTGCATAGTTTTTACTATCGGTTTTGGACAATAAATATTTTTGCCACAGCCACGATATTAGGCGCGTTTTTTGTCACTTAACTGAGCTATACTGGCCTGATTGTGAGCATATATAAGAACAAACAAATTCTCTCCTGGGCCTTCTACGACTGGGCCAATTCAGCATTTGCTACTACCGTGTTAGCTGGTTTTTTTCCGCTATTTTTCAAGCAGTTCTGGTCAACACAAAATTCAATTACCGAAAGTACCTTTCAACTTGGTGTAGGCAATGCCCTGGCCAGTCTGACGATTGTTATGCTGGCGCCGTTATTAGGCGCTATTGCGGATGCAGGTAAACTGAAAAAAAGATTGCTTATTGTTTTTTCATTACTGGGTATTTCAATGACATTGGGCCTGTATTTTGTTGAACAAAATGCATGGCTACCAGCGATTAGTTTTTTTGTACTGGCCTCTATCGGGTTTTCAGGCAGTATTGTATTTAATGATGCATTGCTGATTAATGTTACAGAAGAGAAAAACTATGACCGTGTTTCCGCATTTGGTTATGCTATGGGTTATCTGGGGGGCGGAATATTATTCAGCGTTAATGTTGCTATGGTATCAGCACCAGAGTGGTTTGGTTTTGCTTCAGTTAATGATGCGGTTCAATTTTCTTTTATTACAGTCTCTATCTGGTGGTTAGTGTTTTCTATACCATTGTGGCTGTTTGTGCATGAAGATAAACCCAGTGAAAAACATTCAATGACACAAGTTATGTATTCAGGGATAGGACTGCTTGTTAATACCTTCAAAAAAATCAATGAACTCAAAACGGTGGGGCTTTTTCTACTGGCTTACTGGTTATACATAGATGGTGTCGATACCATTGTCAGAATGGCAGTGGACTATGGCCTTGCTATTGGCCTTGAGGGTACAGACCTGTTGCTGGCTTTGCTGATAACCCAGTTCGTTGGTTTTCCAGCCGCTTTGGGGTTTGGTTACCTGGGGGAACGCATAGGGGCAAAGACCGCCATTATGCTGGCCATCGTTGTATATTTGGCCGTCACACTTATGGCTTACAGCATGAAAACTGTTGAAGAATTTTATGCTATGGCAGTAATCATCGGCATGGTACAGGGTGGCATTCAAAGTCTTAGCCGTTCTCTTTATGCACGAATAATTCCCAAGTCTCAGTCTGCAGAGTTTTTTGGTTTTTACAATATGTTAGGCAAATTTGCCGCAGTTTTAGGACCATTAATGATCGGTACTATTGCCGCAATATCGGACAGCTCCCGACTGGCAATGTTGTCCGTCAGTGTCCTGTTTATTAGCGGTGGCATCCTGTTATATTTCGTTGATGAGAAGAAGGCCGTTTAAGATGTTTATTTATACATTAATTAAAATATCTATTGACCATGTTTTTTAACCAGCCCTGTCTCTCTGAAGTATTTATCCCTTGTATATTTACTTTGACTACAGGCGCATAGCTACCATCGTCATCGGCAATATGGTCGATTAGCCAGATGTTAAGTAACTTTGTTAAGTCACTGCCGAAAAAATATATAATTAATCAGAGTTGCCTTAACCATATAGATATTTAATAGCTGCCTTTAGCTGTCAATTTCCAGATCTTTTATTAAGCATATCGCTTTTCTTCTTCAACCATCACGCTGTACATATATTCAATTACTTCATCAATAGTTGGAGTATGATCAACCAGCTCACCATTAATGGCCTCTGGAGTACTCAATAGCTGTTCTATGTCATGAATCTTTATATTTCTATTTTTCATTTCGTGATACAAGCCAGGATGCTGTTCTTCCAACCAGATATTCTGTGACTTTTCTATTACAGCATTTTGCAGGACATTAAGTCTTATGCATTCGTGGTTTTCTTCATCTGTCTGCTCAGCGATCTTTTTCATGTCGCATTTCTTTTTCCTTTGCTCAACAGCCTCGTTTAACAATATGTCCAGCTCATCTCTTGTCATACCTTCAATCTTTTTCATGGCATCCTGTTCTAATATTTCCATCAAACTATTGAACGGTAATACCCACAGTTCTTTATCTGTTATTGTTTCAGTATTTCTCACGTCTAATCTCCATCCTTAAATTTAATAATAATGCTGAGTATAGACACGATTGTTTCAAGGACAAGTGAACTCACTCCAATAAATACAATAAATAGCTGGGTCTATAATTCTAAGCGGTGAGTCACTGCTTATACCTTATCTCCATCTCCGCTCAGATGATGGTGCTAGCCTTCTTCGTCCGAATCGGGCTCATCCAGCTCCAACAGCATCTCTTCGTCATCCGCTACCAGGAATGGTCTCATTAATTCATCAACTTCCAGTTACAACAGGGAATCTGGTTTTTGTGACTTAGTCCCACCAAACCTTAATATAATTTACTTTAAGCTTAGTTAACATCAATTTGTTTCTTCTATATTTTTCGATAAAGCTCCAGTTTTAATGGCTTGTGCCGATATTATTGTTAACACTTTAGATACTACTTGAGCTCTCTGAATTTCAGGGCCAGGATTTTTCGATGCAGCCACTACAAATAATCGCAATACTATGATCAATAACCCACCCATTCGAGCGTTTAGTAGAATCAGGGCAGAGGCTATACCGGATGTAACGAAAACCTGGAAAATCGGTCAGCTACTAAATGCTACTGCCGAGAGCAATGTAAATGCCAATAACAAGCTTCTGATGCGTATCGGACAGTTGATTCTGGAAACAAAAACACCGATACCGATAAAGGCCGGTGATTCGCTCAAGTTGCTGGTCAAGTCACTTGGTGAAACGCCGGTATTAAAAATCCTGACACCGACAGCTCAGCCACGAATGGCCGCACAAAATATAACAGTGCAAAATATAGCCGCACAAAACCTGAAAAGTTTTATTGCTCTGCAACAGGATCTGACAGGCTTGCTGCAACTTGGCCAGAAAATACTGGAAAACCCTTATCTTCCCAAGATACTTAAACAGCAGTTCATCGATTTTAACCAGAAACTGCCTGCTCCCGAACAGGCAACACTGGCAAAATCATTAAGGGAGATGATTCAGAACAGTGGTGTATTTCTTGAATCTAAATTGAAGTATTTGCAGCAGAATGGATCTCAATACGATACGCCAACAAAGAATGCACTATGGCAGGACATACTAAACCGGGATGTTAAAAGTCAGCTACTCAAGATCAACGCCCAATTACAAAGCATGGTGCCTGAACTGACAGCAAAACCACAGCTAATGACTTCAACAAATCCTCAATCGATAATAGATCCACTGCTTAAACAGTTTATAAAAGGTGATATTAACCTCGTGCAGTTATCTGCCCTGCTAACAAATAATATATCAAAAGGCCATATACAGATAATTCAACAGGTATTAAGCACGGCTGATAGATCCCTGCTGCCAAAAGAATTACTCAATAGCTTCGCGCTATTATTAAACCATATACAACTGCAGGGAAAACCGCTGCAGGTACAGGAAAATTTATCCGGCCTGCTAAAAACCATGGAGCTGTTACAGGAGTTAAAAACGAGCATTAATGGCGCCCTGGCAAAAATAACCTCTCAGCAGCTTATAACATTAACGCGTGATCCGGACAGCTTATTACTACTGATATTTGATTTGTATTTTAAAGACAAAACTGAAAATCATTTAATTAAGTTTCGACTGGAACAGGAAAAATCAGCAAAAGAGCAAAACGACTCAGGCTGGCAGGTTACCCTGAATTTCAACTTTGAAGAACTCGGCCCTATCCAGGTACGGCTACATTTAATTGACGATCACATTTCCACCGTATTCTATGCCGAAAAGAAAAATACTGCCCAAAGCATATCGCAGCAAATCAACCTGCTTGAGTCAGCTTTCAGAAACATTGGCTTTGATGCAATAAACCTGGATGTTACCCACGGCAGCATTAGTCAACCCAGAGACCTTCCCAAAAACGTACATTTACTGGATGAAAAAGCATGATCATTGAAGGTAAGCAAAGAATAGCTGTAGCACTTGAATATGATGGCGAAGTCGCACCCAAAGTCACCGCAAAAGGCATCAATGAAATCGCAGATAAAATCGTTGATATTGCGGCTGAAAACGGCATACCATTGCAGAAAAATGACGGACTGGTTGAAGTACTGTCGCAAATCGACCTGGGTGATGAAATTCCTGAAAACCTGTATAGAGCAGTTGCCGAGGTGATTGCTTTTGCGTATATTCTTAGCGGCAAGTTTCCAAAAAGTTACAGACCTTAGATGTATTTGTAAACGTTACATATCACATTCAATTTCTTTAACCGCTAGACTCACTGTCGCATAGCTTACACCAAAGTCTGCCCCACTTCTTTTAATGTGTAATGGCCTTGCATTATTATTTCTTAGCAATATCGTTCAATGAATGATCAGGTTCAAGCTTGCATTGCATTTCTTCAGCAAGCTCTGACGAACCAAAATAAATTTTATTTTTTAAATTTTCCCAGGTTGGCGGCTGATTCATACCTTTGACAATTAACAGGACAGCAGCAAGATAATCAATAAAACCGCACGAGCATCAGCAAAACCCAAGTAATAGACATATACTTTTTCAATGATAATAATAATCCGAAAAAATGTGACACACTAATTTATACTTCTAACATAACGCAGCAACAGTAATCATACTTTGAATATTTTAGGAATTTCTGCTTACTATCATGATAGCGCAGCCGCACTAGTTCAAGACGGCAAGATTGTATGCGCATCTCAGGAAGAAAGATTCACTAGAATAAAACATGACGCCACATTTCCAAAAAACGCCATAACTGACTGTCTTAATCAGTCAGGACTATCGCTAAGCGATATTAACCAGATTGTTTTTTATGACAAGCCTCTGGTCAAGTTTGAACGTTTGCTTGAAACATATCTTAGTTATGCACCTAAGGGATTTAAATCATTTGTAGCGGCAATGCCGGTTTGGCTTAAAGAAAAACTTTATTTAAAGGTAACGTTAAAAAAAGAACTGGCTGCACTTGCCGGAATCAAAATAAACGATTTGCCGCAGTTGTTGTTTACAGAACACCATCAATCACACGCGGCATCCGCCTTCTATCCCAGCCCTTATGAAAAATCCGCAGTGCTGTGTCTGGATGGTGTGGGTGAATGGGCGACCACATCTGTCTGGCTGGGTGATGGCAACTCTTTGACACCACAGTGGGAGCTGGACTTTCCTCACTCACTGGGCTTATTGTATTCTGCATTTACTTATTATACCGGCTTCAAGGTTAATTCTGGCGAATATAAATTAATGGGGCTTGCACCCTATGGCGAACCAGTATATGTCGATTTGATTCTGGATAAGCTTATTGATCTAAAAGACGATGGCACATTCCGTCTCAATATGGATTATTTCAATTACACCACAGGTTTAACCATGACGAACAAAAAGTTTGCTAACCTGTTTGGTGCACCAGCGCGTAAACCTGAAACTAATATCTCTCAAAGAGATATGGACATCGCACGATCAATACAGGAAGTCACAGAAGAAGTTGTCCTGCGTTTATCCAGGACCATCCATAGAGAATTGAAGACTGATTATTTATGTATGGCTGGAGGCGTTGCTCTCAACTGCGTTGCTAATGGACGAATTTTACGTGATGGCCCA
>CAVYHW010000003.1:0-31244 GCA_963768215.1 uncultured Gammaproteobacteria bacterium | reverse complement strand
ATACTGGAATGTCTGTAGCTGCCAGTTTTCCGTGTGGTTTTTCAGGACCTTTCAATACAGGCACACAGTCAGGCAATTGTTTGATCGGTATATTAAATAGCTTCGTGAGCCGCTTTGACCAGTCCATCTCTGCCAGGCCAAACAGTTGTGTACGCTGGGCATTACTGTGATCAACTATATAGGGGAAATCTTCGAGTAGATGAAACAGCAGGTAACTGATTAGTGGTGACACTCGGGGGCCGTGCTTCGTTATCACCGTGCTGTTTGCATGTTCCAGCAGGTAATGCAGTTTAGTGGCGCCATAGTGTGCCGACAAAGGCAAACCGGAAAGCTGCTGGATCTCGGCTTCATATTTTTTTAAATGCACCAGTTGTTGTTTGCCACGTGTATCCTGCCAGCTCAGTACCGGGCTGATGGCAGTGCCATCGTTTAACCAGGCAACAACAGACGAGCGTTGTGAGGCAATACCGCATGCTGCGATTGTATCTGCTGCGTTTACCTCACGCAGCAGTTTTGCAATCACCTGTTTGACCGAGCTTACAATTTCATTTGCGTCCTGCTCGATATGACTGTTGCTGATTCGCCTGAGTTTTACTTTTTTAGCATACTCGTAAGCAAGCTCACCTGTTTCATCAAACAGACAGGCGCGACTGGCATGGGTGCCCTGATCAATGGCAAGATAATATTTCAAATTTCGCATTCTCAAATAATTAGGCTCAAACAAATAGGCTCAAATAATTAGGCTCAAACAATTAGGTTTTTTAAGCGTAACGCTTCGATGACATTAAAACCAGGGCAACTCTGATGAATTATCATAAAATTCTGCAGGCTTTCAAGCGTACCCAAAAATATCATATTTTGGCAAGGCATGTTTCGCAATGAATGCCCATAAAAGTTAATCATGGGCCTTCATAAGAAGCATAACGCAGCCAGGCTTATACTTACTCGGGTGCGCTTGAAAGCCGCCTGACCAGAATTTTATGATAATTAATCAGAGTTGCCCTGGTGTTTGATTTGCAGCAGTTTGTTTATTTTTCAACTTATTTCAAGGTTTGTATCGGTATTTCGGTGATATAAACATTACTTTTTATGAAATAGATGTCATAAATATTTACATTAGTATCAGATTTCGAAAAACCCTTGAAACGCCTGTATGACGGCGTTTCAGGGGTTTCTAAGGAAGCTTAATATATAATGAATTGCTTATATAAAGTGGAAAAGTGTCCACACAATTTACAGTTATAGATTTGCTTTGATATAAATATACGCAAAATCAAAGTATTACAGGCATGGCATGTGATATGCATCCTAAAAGGTAAATAATTTTTACATTTATCAAGGGAGAATAATCATGATCTTAGATACAATGACATATTCGGTAATGACAGTGGTAGCGATATTATCTTTTATTGTTATTCTATTGGCCAGGTCGTCTAAACCATCAAGATAGAAGCGTCATTAGCACGAAACAAATAATGTAGTCTAATGGCTACATAATAACCCTCATCATCGGGTAAATAGAAAAAGGCATATCTTTAACGGATATGCCTCTTTTATTCCTTAAGAATTTAAGATCTTTCACTGCCGTTCAAGATGACAGTCTTTATTGATATTCTATTTTTTTATTTCGCGTTTTTCGCGGACCAGGGATTTTAAGGTGTTCAGTAATCTACTTATTATTCGTCCTTCGATTTTTTAATCCTCTTGCCATATTTTTTTTCAACTTGCTCCTCCAGGTAACGTCCATTCAATTCTGCATATTCGGCAACATCAGCATAATGTGAATATTTAATTTCGTCACCTATGTAATAATCAGCGAATATTGCATGCAGGCGTATCATGGCAACAAGTGCTTTCACCTGTTCATCGTCCCCGGTGTATTTGGCATGTATCAGATGAGACCAAATTCGCTTGCGAATTTGCCAGCGCCAGCTTCGCAGTTCATCCTGGCCTGATTGCTTTAAAGCAGCCTGCTCATACTCCCATATATTGATTAAATAATGTAAACCTTCTATATGCTGCCATAAATCAACCAGCCCCAGTTCATCGAGTTAATTATCAACCAATGGATTTTCTTTAATAAATGCTTTTGCTCTTGTAATATCTGCTCTGGCAATATCCGTTTTTTCTAAGGCCTCAGAACCGGTTGCCAGTGAATTCACTGAAAACATTACTACTAATATGTATATAACCCACTTCACTTTCTTCACCTTTACATTGCAACTATAACTCTAACCGCATCCAGGCGTATATTAGCGCCATTGATAACTTCGGTTAGCATCGATAAGTGTTTTTCAAAATAATTAATTTCTTCTGCACGTATATTAGGATTTACCTTAGATAATGCTTTTAACCTGTTGATTTCTTTTGAAAGTATTCCCTCCGCATGCTGCTGGGCATGTTCCAGGATCTTTGCTGATTTCAATTCTGCATATTTCTCACTGCGTTGTAACATGGCTTTGAGGATCTTTTTCTTTGCTTTAACAATTTTATTCGCCACTCCCTTGTCAACAAACTGATGAGTATTGTTAATAATAGCGTGTGGCAGTTTCACATGATGATCAGCGCCACGTTCATCACATACCACTCGAATCATTGTTGGTGGTAAATAACGGTTGCTCTGCAATTCTTCAACAGGTGCACTTTCCAGGGAAAACAAACATTCAAGTAAAACACTGCCGGCCTGAACGCCTTTGTATTCAGTCGCAGTGACAGAAGTATTTCCCATTTCATTGCTGAGCACGATATCGATAACGTTGTTGGTTAGCGGGTGCTCCCAGGTAATGTAATGTGCATCTTCAAAACTTAACGCCACGTCCCGGTCATAAGTGATCGTCATGCCATCCTCGGTCAACCCCGGGAAATGATTAATCATATGATCTGTTGGTTTGATAACAAAACAGCCTTCACTGTGCAGTTCATTGTCTATGCCAAAACAGTCATAGGCATTTTCCAGGTATTCCGCAAGTTGTTCAGCATTGTCTTGTGTATCTGCGCGTTGTTTTATGTCGCGTGCAATAGCAGGGCGGCAGGAATTATATTCCAGTAAACGATCACGTCCTCGCTGCAATGACTGGCTTAATTCAAGATATAGTGTTTTTGAGTGCTCGATTAACGTGTTCAGTGAATCTGTTATTTTCTCATTTTGACTATGCTGTTGCTGCGATTCGTTTAACACCTCGTGTAATTCATGCTGTACCCGTTTATAAACGGAATGACCGGCGGGGCAGGTATGCTCAAATGCCTGCAGCGCTTCCTGGTACCAGCGAAAACAAACTTCCTGCGCGCTATTTTCCAGGTAGGGAACATGAATATTAATGGTGCTTGTCTGGCCGATCCTGTCCAGCCGTCCAATGCGCTGTTCTAATAGATCCGGGTTGATCGGCAGGTCGAACAGAATAAGATGATGGGCAAACTGAAAATTGCGGCCCTCGCTACCAATCTCGGAACACACCAGTATCTGGCTACCGGTTTCAAAATCAGCAAAAAAAGCAGCCGCTCGGTCACGCTCAACAATACTCAAACCCTGGTGAAAAGCTGTTGCGTGCAGGCCTGTCTGTGTTTTGAAAAACTGTGTTATATCCAGGGCAGTATCTGCATTGGCAGCAATCACTAAAATCTTTTGTGGGTATAACTCAGCACACTTTTTACTTAACCATTTGATACGCGGATCAATCTGTGTCCAGTGTTCACTATGCTGCTGTTGCTGATACAGTACTTCCGGCGTTAATAGTTCATCTACTTCGCTATATTTCAATGCAGAATAATGTTCAGGCAGTGCTAAAGGGCAGGCGTGAAGCTCTCTGCCAGGGAAAGCCTTTAACTGCGGAACGTGTATTTCTAAATAACACACGACCCGTTCCATGACGATCAAGCAGGTGTTCAACCAGTTCTATGCGTGCCTGCTGTATCGTTGCTTCATCCTGATCTGTCACTGCTATTGACTAAATCTATTAAAGATAAATTATCACCTTCATCAAGGGTTGTTTTGATTAACGAAATATCATCTGTGCTAAGTATTTTATTATTTAACAGGTCTTCAATGACCTGTGCGTAAGGTTCATAGTTTTCCTCTTCATCAATAAATTGTTGAAAATCCGGAAAACGGTCCGGGTCGAGTAGTCGCAATCGTGCAAAGTGGCTTTCCTTGCCCAGTTGCTCTGGTGTTGCCGTAAGTAACAGCACACCTTTGGTGTGATAACTTAGTTGTTCAACCACACTGTATTCGATACTGGGTTCTTCAGCAGACCATTGTAAATGGTGTGCTTCATCAACCACCATCATGTCCCATTCGCCCATTACGCACTGTTCATAAACACTGGCATTACTGACCAGAAAATCAATACTGCACAAAACCAGTTGTTCGGAATGAAAAATGTTTTCAAAATCATTGTCAGTGAGCAAATCATCACAACGATTCTGGTCAAAAATCTTAAAATGAAGATTAAACCGACGCAGCATTTCAACCAGCCACTGATGCAGCAATGTTTCGGGTACAACAATTAATATTCGTCGGGCACGTTCGGTTAATATCTGATGATGTAAAATCAAACCGGCTTCAATGGTTTTTCCCAGGCCGACCTCATCAGCCAGCAATACACGCGGGGCATAGCGATTGGCGACTTCATGTGCAATATATAATTGATGAGGAATCAGGCTGGTGCGGCTGCCGGTTAAGCCGTACAGATCAGATTTTGCTAATCGGTTTTTGTGATATAAGGTCTGGTAACGTAATTCAAACCAGCTGTCTTTATCGATCTGGCCATTAAACAAACGCTCGGAAGGGCGGTTCAACTGAATAAAATTATCCAGCTCTGCTTCTTCAATCTGGTGATAATTGCCATTAGAGTCAACCCCTGAATAAGTAACAAGACCATGATTTTCAGTGATTTCTTTGATGGTGATTTCTAAACCATCATGGCTACTGATATTGTCGCCAATTGAGAATAATACACGTGTAAGCGGGGCGGTCTGTTTTGCATAGGTACGGGTATCACCTGTAGCCATAAACAGCACAGTCAAAGTGCGCTGTTCAACGGTTAAAATGGTACCCAGCCCCATTTGCAGTTCGGCATCACTGATGCAGCGTTGTCCGGGGATAAATTCAGCCATGATTATTGTTATTAATTTTTAAAATTATTGGCAGTATTCTATGTCAGATTGGGGTTTGATCGTATAGTAGTTTTTGGGTAGGCATGTTTTTTTCTTCGTTTATGGTGTTTACGGCTTATGTTTACTTGGCATTGCGGGTCTCGCCCCGCTGGCGAGTTACTCTTTTGCTACAGCCCAAAAGAGTAACCAGAAAAGGCCGCCACTACAACTGCGCCCCTAAAAAACAGGGATTCCCATTTAGCCGGTGCCGTTATCATGCTGTGCCAGAACTCGCATAAAACGCTCAAACATGCTGGCACAGAAAACTCATGATAACGGCACCGGCTAAATGGCTTGTTGAGGTGGATCAGGATCAAAAACAAAGTCAAAAACGGTGCATGTAAAATACGTGCTTATAATCTGCTGGCTTTTGCTCTTGTTTTTTCTTTTGACTTACCCTCCACCTTAGACAAGCCATTGGTACAGTGCAGCTATCATGGGCTTTGAGTGAAAACTGTCTGAGCGTTTTTTGCGAGTTTTTTCACAACATGATAGCTGCACTGTACCAATGGGAACCCCTGTGACTTTTACAGGGGCGTAGTCGTAGTGGCGGCTTTTTTTGGTTACTTTTTTTAGCTGCAGAAAAAAAGTAACTCGCCAGCGGGGCGAGACCCGCAATGCTGAAGTAAACACAAGTCGTAAATACTAAACACCAATCCAATTTAACAACAAAAACATTAATACAAATCCCACAGCGCCAGCCCGCTAACAACAACCAGTATCCCACCAATAACACGCTTAAACACAACGTCATTGCGCAATATTATCTCGTGTGTTTTTAAACCAATATAATGCCCGACAGCAGCCACAGGTAAAAGCACAATGGCAGTAAGAACATTTAAATCAACACCAAGAACTGCGAATGTGCTCATTTTAATGCTGACTAAAATAAACCAGAGAACAAATAGCGTATTTCGTAATTGTGACTGAATAACATTATGTGCATAAACAGCCACCATTAACGGTGCACCTGTCAACGAAGTGCCTGCAATATAACCGCCGGAAATAAGTAAGAACTTATCGATCCATCTGTTTTCACTATGGATGCTTTTATTAAGTAACCACATCAATGCATAAAACAGGGTGATGCTGTAGATAAATGTGAGTATCCATAAATTGGGCAAATTGAGCAGGCCAAATACACCAATCAAGGCCGGTGGGATGATATATATAAGGGAGAATTTTAAATAAGCCCAGTCAACGTTATTTAAGCGTGTGCGCAAGGTCAGTGATGAAAAAAATAACAGGTGAGTACCAATGATCGGTATCCAGTAAACGGGCCGGTCATATATAAATAACATGAATGGCAGACCCAGTGCAGCTCCGCCAAATCCGAGGCCGCTACGGACAAATCCAGCCCACATAAATAACAGGCCGGATAAACCTATTTGCAGTAAAGAAAAATCAGGAAACATACAAGTTTATTAACGGCTACCCGTTGTAATGTTCCAGAATATTTTAATGATTACTAAAATGATCTTTTGTTAATTTAAAAACAACAGGACTTAATAAAATCAACGCAATCAGGTTTGGTATCGCCATTAATGCATTCAGCGTGTCTGCAACCAGCCAGATAAAGTCCAGGCTTGCAGTGGCGCCGACAGGTACAGCTATTACCCATAAAACTCTAAATGGCGTTATTGCAGCTTCACCTAATAAATATTCAACACATTTTTCGCTATAAAAACTCCAGCCAAGTATGGTAGTGAATGCAAAAATACTTAAGCCCAAAGTTACGATATAACTGCCAACCCCCGGAAGAGCTAATTCAAACGCGGTTGAAGACAAACTTGCACCATTTTCGCCATGGGTCCAGGCGCCGGTAGAAATAATAACCAGGCCGGTAATTGAGCAGATAATAATTGTATCGATAAATGTTCCCAGCATGGCGATATGCCCCTGCTGAACCGGGCTGCTGGTGCTGGCTGCTGCATGTGCAATTGGCGCGCTGCCCAGACCGGCTTCATTTGAAAAAATACCTCGCGCCACGCCAAATCGAATGGCGGCCCACACAGCTGCGCCAGCAAAACCGCCTGTCGCTGCCACCGGTGTAAATGCATGGCTGAAGATAAGTGAAAAAGCCTGCGGCAATGTGTCGAAATTAATTATCAGGATCACCAGGCCTGCACCAACATAGAAAAATGCCATCAATGGCACTAATTTACCGGCAACACTGGCAATACGTTTAATACCGCCGACTAATACCAGTCCGGCGAGTACAGCCATGACTAAACCAGTGACTATATGCGGTACGTCAAAGGTAGTGTTGATTACATCGGCAACGGAATTTGCCTGTATGGTATTACCAATGCCAAAACCGGCGAAGGCGCCAAACAGCGCAAAACAGGTGCCGAGCCAGCCCCAGTGCGATTTCAATCCGTTTTTGATATAAAACATTGGTCCGCCAATATGCATGCCCCTGTTATCAACTTCACGGTATTTGACGGCCAGTACAGCTTCAGCATATTTGGTTGCCATGCCCACCAGTGCAGTACACCACATCCAGAATAAAGCGCCGGGACCACCGAGGAAAATGGCTGTCGCTACCCCGGCAATATTGCCGGTCCCAATCGTTGCTGATAATGAAGTCATCAATGCATTGAATGGCGCAATATCACCTTCATCTTTTATTTGCCTTCCCTGCCAGAGCAGCCTGAAACCGTAACTAATGTGCCTTAATGGTGCGAAGGACAGACCAATCATTAAATACAGTCCGGTGCCCAATATTAGCAGCAGCATTAATGGCCCCCACACGACACCATTAACAGAGGAGATCAGATCATTTAAAAATTGCATGACGTTTTAACTGTGCGGTGAATTATTAATGTCAGAATAATAACAGTTTCCACGATGTTTTTTCATCTGGGAAAAAAAGGTAAGATGTCCTACTTTACATGTCATGCTGAAACCCTGACTCAGTAGTTGCTTAATTTATGAAACAGCCAGTTTTATACAGCTTTCGCCGCTGTCCTTATTGTATGCGTGCGCACATGGGCCTGAAAAAATCGGGACTTAAAATAGAGCTGCGAGAAGTTGATCTCAAAGAGTTACCGGAAGAACTATTAAAACTCTCCACTGATCAAACAGTCCCAGTACTAGTTTTACCCGGTGGAATAGTTATAGATGAAAGCTGGGACATACTGAAATGGGCGCTCGAGCAAAACGACCCGGACAGCTGGTTAGGTGAAAATAAACTTTTTCTAACCGATGCTGAGATGCTGGTAGAAACTAATGATTTTTCATTTAAAAATGATCTGGACCACTATAAATACGCAGACCGTCATCCCGAACACAGCCAGGAACATTATCGTCAGCAATGTGAAGAATTCATCGAAGAGCTCGAAGACATGCTATCTGAAAATAACTTTTTGCTGGCCGATCAGCTGACTATTGCGGATATTGCTGTATTTCCTTTTGTCAGGCAATTTTCACTTGTAGATAAAACCTGGTTTGATCAATCAGGTTATACCAATGTTCAGCAATGGTTAGAAAATTTAATCAATACAGCGCTATTTTACAATGTTTTTCAAAAACATAGTAACTGGAAAAAGGGTGACGCCCCAATTTATATATAAATTCGTTACCGCCCGGTTTTCTATCAGTGACATAATATAAATCATATAAAATATTACAATGGTTTTCAGAATAGACAATCCATTTGAAACTGAAAGGAAGCTGTCGCAGTCGATCATACAGGTAACCGAATTACTAGGTATGTATCATGCAGAACTGGCACGCATACTCGGCCAGCAATGTGGTGATATTGGCGAATTGAGCTCAGGAAAAAGCTGTATAAATGTAAACACCGAAGTCTGGGATCGTGCTGTTCTGTTTATAGACACTTATCATCAGTTATATGACTATTTTGAAGGTGACGGTGTTGCCATGTATCACTGGATGAGGGCAAACAATAAACATTTAAACGCTATACCGCATTTTCTCATTGTCGATGAAGATAAATTACAGCTTGTCCATGACTACCTGTTACAGGCAAATAAAGATAAAATCCCACACTAAAAACAGGAAAAGAACAGCTCATAAGAAGCACGCTACCGTTTATCTGAAAGACCGGCTGTAACCTTGGCAATTAGCGGTTAAAATGATGAAAAATCAACACTATTGTCTATATTATAACTAGTGTTTTTCTCCTGCTGGTTTCTATTAAACAAATAAAAACTCCAAAAAACCATCTTGCTGTTACATCTATTCCCGTGATAAAAAATGCTTCAAATAATATTCTTATTCGATGTTTGGTAAATAATATTAAATACCTGATAACTTTGATTTTAATCGTTTAATTATTTGGTTGAACATAATGATGAATCTGCAGCAAAACAATCACACGAACAATGCCAATGCTACAACAGGCAATGGTGCTGACAAGTACGCAATACTCATCAACAAGATTGTTAAGTGCGCCAACGATCATTTATCCATATTAATGAACCAGATGTTAAGTACTGCTGACGAAAAACTAAAAGCAGAAGCTGACAAAGCCGGAACTGAAAAAGACCGTATGAAATACATGGACTGTACCCGGGTATTTCGTACAGAGCGAAATGATATCGGCCATCATTTCTTTGTGAACTTAAACAGATCATTAGCAATATCACAAGCAGGTTCAGCAGACAGTGAAGATGATGTATCAGCTCTGGTTGATCAGGATGAAATGGATGAAATGGTGGCCATAACAACCATGCACTCTAAAGCCATGAATATTTTTGGCGAAGAAGTAAATAATCTTGAGGCGCGTCTTGAATACCTTGAGATCATGCATGAAGAAATATTTGATAAAGAAGCGCTGGACCCAAAACACATATGTGAAGTTTTTCAAAGAACTATCGAGAATATCGGTTTAGCTATTGAAGTTAAATTAATATTCTACAAGCTATTTGACCAGGAAGTCTGTTCAAAGCTTGGTCATATGTATGAAACCCTTAATCAGATACTTATTGATAATGATATTTTGCCGGAAATCGTTTTAACAACAACGAAAAATTTGGAAGATGAATATATTGAAAATGAAGTATCGCATCGTGTTGCAACGTATTATGACCCAGAAGAAAAAATACATACTGACTTTATACCCAGGACAAAGGAGGACATCAGCCGTATAGTAAATGAGTTTATGTCAGGGGAGATGACAATTACAGGTGATGAAATTGATTTGCCAGAGTCATTTCTACGCACGCCAACACAACAGGATCTGGATGGTAAAAACTGTTACCAGAGAAAAGAAGTAATAAGAGCGCTTTCTAATCTGCAGCGTAAATTAACCTCTTTACAGAGTAAATCAGAAACCTTCACAACCAGTCAAATCAAACAGGAATTACTTGAAGATATAGAGAAAACACATGAGGGTGTTTTAGACAAAAAAGTAAACTTACTCGATGAAAGAAACATGGATTTTGTCGGTTTGATGTTTGATGCTATAGCTAATGACAAAACGATTTCTGACATAATGACGAATTTAATCCACCGTCTACAGATTCCTGTAATGAAGGTGGCGATGACAGATAGTAAAATATTTGATCATGAAGAACATCCCACAAGAGTAACAATTGATTTGTTAACCACGGCTGGTAAAGGTATCAATAGCGAAGAAGACCGGCTTTATAATGACCTGGCCGCTGTTGTCGATAATATTCTGGACCAGTTTGACGTTGATATGTCGGTGTTTGAACAGGCAGTAACGCAAATTAAAGATATTATTTATAAAGAAGAACAATTAACAAAGCAGACAGAAAAACAGCAACAAAGACAGGTATTACTTAATCACGCACGCCACATAGTCGTAACACAGCTGAAAATTCTGTTCTTTAATAAAAAAATACCAGACCAGATCAGACCACTTGTGTTAAAAAACTGGGCGACATTAATGATAAACCGTTATCTACGATATGGTCGAGGCAGTTTTTCGTGGACACAGTCAGTTATGTTACTTAAGCTTTTACTAAAATGCATACAACCCATCCGTTTTCAATCACAGTACAATCTTGTTAAAAATAACCATACAGCACTTGCTGAAGCAGTTAATGATGAACTTTTTGAAACACAGCAGGATAAAAATGATATAGCCGAACAAATAACGGCACTTAAAAAACACTTTTTACGATTGATTAACCATTACGATTCGACAGTCATCAATGAAGCAGAGAATGCTTCGACTGAAGAAGAATCCATTGATGCTTCAGTTGATGATAATGAAGAAGAATTACAACAAATACAGCAGCAGGCACAAATAGCCAGGCAAAAAATTGCAAGATTATCAGGCAGCACCAGACCTGGCGTCTGGTATGAAGTCTATACTGAAAAAGACAAAGTAGTAAGACGTCTTAAACTTTCAGTCATCTTAACCGATGCAGCCCGATTGATTTTTGTTGATCGTAAGGGTGTAAAAATTATCGAAAAAGATGCAGAGGAATTTGCTAAAGAACTTGAAGAAAACCGGTCTCGTGTACTGGCCGATCATTCAACATTTGATCATGCTTTAGGACGAGTTATTGGTTGTATTGCTGCTTAAAAAATAGTTGGCAGTTGGCAGTTGGCAGGAAGCAGTTAAAAGAGAAAAACATTTTACAACCATTAGTAATTTTTTAGAATTACTGCCAACTGCCAACTGCCAACTGCCAACTGCCAACTATTTTTACAATATTTGTTTAATTATTTCATCACTGTTGTTGTAATCGATATGTATAGTTGTGTCTTTGCCGGCCTGGGATAAAACCAGTGATGGAAAACTACTGACATGTAAATTTCTGGTGAGTAACATCTCTCTTTCTAACTCATTGCGGCAGGTACTACTTTTAAAATCAGATACAAACGTATCCGTGTTAAGTCCTATATCGTCTGCCAGCTGTATCAATACATCATCATCTGAAGGATTTTTTGCATCCAGGTAATAGGCCTGTTGAATTGCCAGTATCATCTCTTTTTCAGCCTGTGGTAGTTGCATTTTACTGGCAATAACGGCACGACAGGCCGGGTAGGTTGATCGACGTGGTTTGCATACTGACCAGAAATCATAATTAAACTCTATGCCCGGAATTTCCTGCTGGATTTTCTGCCAGCTATCGCGAATACTGCGTTGCATATTCTCTGGCATGGGCTGGTCTGTATCAGGCGCAAGCCCACCTAGTACATATTGAATATTCACGATACCGTTTAATGCTTGCTGCACCTGTGTCCAGACAGGTCGAAATCCCCAGCACCAGCTGCACATGGGATCATGAACATAATATAAAACAGGCAATGTTCTATCCATTAAAGAATCAATCACCAAAGGAAGAGAGGTGGAAGTTGCGGTTAACCGTACTCACACAGGTATGCGCAATCGGCGGGAACATTAACATTAAATGAAATGTTGGCAGCAACTTCAAATGACTGGCCTGCTAAATAGCTTTTACTTTCAGTTTCACCGTCGAGCTGAATAATCATTTCACCGGTAATAAAGGTCATTTTTTTCTTTTTCTGCCGTATTAAATACATATTCTCCTGTGGCCATAACACCAACCGTTGCGGGCTTGTCCTGCCCCTGAAAGGCAATTGATTTAACTTTCCCATCAAAATATTCATTGGTTTTAAACATAGTTCTTTCTCTAAAACACCATCATAAAAATGATGGCAATGCTGAAGCATTTAAAGCCGTTATACAAGTTCATTATTATTAACCGTTAATCGTTTTATAACATATTGATATTGCAATAAATAAACGTATATTATAAAATCCTCAGGTTTTTACATTAGATGTTTTATGATGGATCAAAAATATAATTGCAGTTTTGTAGAGCAGCAACTCAGCGCAGGCGGACAGCTGATTGATGTGCGTTCACCCTTTGAATTTAACCGGGGCGCACTCGATGGTGCTGTAAATATGCCTGTAGATAGATTTAACAACCTGATAGATGATATCGATAACACAAAACCCGTGTTGCTTTATTGTAGAACGGGTGCACGTTCAGAGATGGTCAAAAAACACCTGGAACAGTTAGGCTTTAACCAGGTATATAATATTGGCGGATTGCTACAGTTCGCCGGTTGCTAGTCCTTAATCAGCCAGTCCCACTAAACACAATACAGGTTCGAATAATTATGACTTACGATATTTCAGTTGAAAATATTAAGTGTGGTGGTTGTGCTAATACCATTACCACCAGGTTAAATGCCATGGATGTTGTTGACAGCTGTGAAGTTAATATCGAAAAAGGTATTGTTACAGTTAGCGGCGATGAGTCGTATAAAGCGGAAGTAACTCAACTATTATTGAAATTAGGCTACCCGGAAAAAGGTAGTGCAGAAGGTTTGAAAGCAGCAAAAGCCAAAGCAAAATCGTTTGTAAGCTGTGCTGTCGGCAGGATTAATTCCTGATAAAACAAAGTTGGCAGTTATCAGTTAAAAGCGAAAAAACTATTTTAAAAGCCGTTGTAATTTTTTTAAAATTACTGCCAACTGCCAACTGCCAACTGCCAACTTTCTTTATAATGAAAACCTGTGAATTCAACTACTCCCTGCCTGAACGGCTAATTGCTCAAAAACCCTGTGATGTTCGCTCACAGAGTCGTTTATTGCATTATTCTCGCACGAATCAATCTATAAACCACCTTAAATTTAGTAACATCCTTGAGCTGGTAAATCCCGGTGATTTACTGGTCTTTAATAATACCCGTGTCATTCCAGCACGGATTTACGGCTTTAAGGAAACCGGCGGCAAGGTTGAAATACTGGTTGAACGTCTAACAGGTGAACAGCACTGCCTGGCGCATATTAAAGCAAGCAAAACGCCTAAACCCGGCTGCAAACTTACTTTATCTGATGAAGAGAAAATGCATCAGTTTACCGTGACGGTAACAGGTCGGGAAAATGATTTATTTGTACTGCACACAGATTCTGCGTTTTCTATGGCAGATATCATGGAAAGTATCGGACATATGCCATTGCCACCCTATATCAGCCGTGATGATACGGTGGAAGATTTTTCCCGTTATCAAACGGTATACGCTGATGCACCAGGCGCGGTGGCTGCACCCACAGCGGGGCTGCATTTTGATGAAAAGTTACTGCAGGGGCTTAAAGAAAAAGGAGCTGATTCTGCCTATGTCACACTTCATGTCGGCGCCGGTACATTTCAGCCTGTTCGTTGCGAAAGCATTAAAGATCACAAGATGCATCATGAATATCTTGTTGTGCCGCAGCAGACGGTCGATAAATGTCTACAGACACGGTTAAATGGTGGACGGATTATTGCCGTAGGTACAACCACAGTGCGCTCACTGGAAACAGCCTCGCAGAATGGCCCGCTAGAAGCATTTAGTGGTGAGACGGATATTTTTATCTATCCCGGTTATCAATTCAAAAGTGTTGATGCCCTGATAACAAATTTCCATTTACCAGAATCGACCCTGTTGATGTTGATTAGCGCATTTGCTGGTAAAGAGGAAATAAAACGTTGTTATGAGGAAGCGGTGGCTGAGGAGTATCGCTTTTTTAGTTATGGTGATGCGATGTTTGTTAGTTAAGAACCAGTCATAAGTCATTAGTTGTAAGTTATAAGTAGTAAGTTATAACTATCGACTTTAAACTTAAAACTTACAACTACGCTCTAAATTATTGATGTTATTTAAATTATACAAAGAAAATAATGGCGCTCGTCGTGGCCAGCTATATTTTGAACGCGGCACAATAGAGACTCCTGCTTTTATGCCTGTGGGCACTTATGGCACGGTAAAGGCGATGACACCGGAGGAACTGACGGACATTGGCGCAGAAATTATTCTGGGTAATACTTTCCACCTGATGCTGCGGCCGGGAACCGAGGTCATCCGTAAACACGGTGATTTGCATGATTTTATGCACTGGGAGAAACCGATCCTGACTGA
The DNA here is from genome assembly GCA_963768215.1 of uncultured Gammaproteobacteria bacterium. Classification (GTDB taxonomy): domain Bacteria; phylum Pseudomonadota; class Gammaproteobacteria; order SZUA-229; family SZUA-229. Next base: position 16,218 of record CAVYHW010000003.1, on the reverse strand, counting down.
TTCCGGTGGTTTTCAGGTATACAGTCTGTCGACTATGCGAAAAATTACCGAACAGGGTGTGATGTTTAATTCACCTGTTGATGGCCGCAAAATTGAATTGACACCTGAGCATTCCATGCAGGTACAGAAACATCTTGGATCTGACATTGTGATGATTTTCGATGAATGCACGCCATATCCGGCGACAGAGAAAGAAGCCATGGAATCCATGCAATTATCTCTGCGCTGGGCCGAACGCTGTAAAACAGCCCATCAGGCCAATTTTCAAAACACCGCCCTGTCGGCCCTGTTTGGTATTGTGCAGGGTGGTATGTATGAAGACCTGCGTCATGAATCGGTTGCCGGACTTACTGGTCTTGGTTTTGATGGTTATGCTATTGGAGGTCTGTCAGTCGGTGAACCCATGGAGGAACGCAACCAGGTGCTTGACTTTACCGTGCCTGAATTACCCGCCGACAAACCACGTTACCTGATGGGAGTAGGGCGGCCGGAGGATATTATTGAGGCGGTAAGACGCGGTATTGATATGTTTGACTGCGTTATACCCACCCGCCATGCACGCACCGGTTTTATCTATACATCCCGGGGTGTTCTAAAAATACGAAACAGCCGCTATCAGGATGATATTCGACCGTTAGATAAAAACTGCGATTGTTACACCTGCCGGTACTATTCACGTTCCTACATACGTCATCTGGATAAATGCGGTGAGATACTGGGCTCTCGCCTGGCAACCATACATAACCTGTATTATTACCAGCAACTGATGCGAGATATACGCAGTGCAATTGAAAATGAGTCTTTTGATGATTTTGCAAATGCCTTTTATGAGACTATCGCAGGCGGAATTGATAGCTGATATATCAGTAGGTTGGGGCAGTACACGAGGGCAAAAACGGCCAAAAGCACCCGCTCAAAAAACTAGTCAAAATCGATTCACCACAGAGGCACAGAGGACACAGAGAAAAACGGTTAAGATTTATTGTTAACGGCGCCGCTGGCGCTGTTAACAATAAAAACCGTTTTTCTCTGTGTCCTCTGTGCCTCTGTGGTGAAAAATGCTTTTAATGTTTTTGACTGTCGCTCAAGATCGCATTATCTCATTATGACAGGCTTCTGCCTTATAACAAGACCAGTTTTGATGGACTTACCAGGAACGATTTATAGTTGATCACACGCCGGCATTTTGCATGACAAGTTTAACGATACCGATAACCAAAAATATGAATAACACGGCAAACAGGATGCCGCCGATTATAAAATGATGGAACTTGCCATGTTCAAAATCACGCTCTCTATTTTTATTTGATTGCACGCCAATCGCGGCTGCAAAAATACTGCCTATGAATGAAAAAAAAGTGATCTTCTTCGGCCTGTCCTGTTTTTCTGCTGTCATTTAGTAAATACCGGATTTGTAATAATATAGAATAAATCTATATTATTACGCACTAATACATTAATCAAGTTTCAGGACACAGTCATAATGGCAAACTGCCGGACGACGGTATAATCATATGTTATTCGATTATCTATAAAAAATATTGCCTTTTTTGTAATAACCAGGCAAAAATCTTAATCGACAAACTGTGGGGCAAAACCGTTAAACCAGAGTATTGCAGTTGCCACCATCATCAAGATCAGTGCAACCATACCAACGGCGAGTATCGAACTGGAGAACAGAAAACCGCGATCTTCATCTATCTCCATCATTATCGGGACACCTGTATATAACAGTTTTACTGAATAAGCTAACGCTGGTAAGCCGATAACAAAGTTGAGCCATAAAATAGGAAAAAGCTCGACGATACCTACCAGGAACAGTGGTGTTGCGGTATAAGCTGCCAGACGCACGCAACGTGACAGATTTTGCTTCGAACCGTATGTTTCAGCCATCCAGTTGATCATGGCACCCATGCTGAAGACACCGATCAACATGACGAAATAATAAGCAATGGCAATGACTAAGGCGCTATCAGGGGAAAGTTTTACCGCTTCACGTGCACCTAACTCCCAACCGAACTGGGTAGTGCCGATATAACCGGATACAGGGGCAATGGCTGCCATGATAAAAACATATCCGCAATAACACTTGCCTATAGTGCATTCTACATCACGAATTTTTTTCCATTCTTCAGATGGATTAAACAAAATCCCGATCAGGTGTGAAAACATAATTTATCTCCTGTTTTTTTACTATTGAAGTTATGCCATTCGCACAAATAATACACCGATATATCTTTAATTCATATTACAATTTTGCGCTTCATTAGTTTCATTGTCACTCGCTGGCAGGGTTTGCCGGGTAAAGACTTTTTGCCCCTGTTGCCCTCGATTTCAGACGGTTGCGTTAAATCTCCGTAGAAAACAGGAGTTTTTGTGCACATGGCCATTCACATTCGGATTGTAAGAATAAAGAAGAGTTATTAGCCAAAATGTGGCATAATACCGCGCCATTATAAGGCACTATTAATCTTACTTCTTAGGCCTTACTTTCTTGGATTTATTTATTTTCAATTACAGAGGACAACTATGAGTTTTTTCATTTCTGATGCTATTGCCGATGCAGGCACAACAGCAGCACAAGCACCTGATCCATTAATGTCATTGATTTTACCTATTGGCCTGGTTGTATTATTTTATTTTTTCCTGATCCGCCCACAAAGCAAACGTCAGAAAGAACATAAAAAAATGGTCAGTGAGCTGCAAAAAGGCGAAGAAGTAATAACTACAGGCGGCATTCTGGGTAAAGTTACCAATATAAACGATGACTTTATTACACTGGAAATTGCCAGGGATGTTTCATTGCACATACAGAAAAATGCAGTACAGACTGTTATGCCAAAAGGCACAATGAAAGACCAGATGAATTAACGGCGGCATTTATCTAAAAACATCGCGCTATAGCTTAAATACTGCTATATCAAGCCTTGATTAAGTCAATATTAAAATAAAAAAGCAAAACGGGAACACTCATCCATGCTGAATCAATATCCACTGTGGAAATACATCTTACTTGTTGTTGTACTGTTATTTTCATGCATCTTTGCATTACCGAATCTTTATGGTGAGGATCCGGCAGTTCAAATCAGCCATCGTACAAAATCTTTAGCTGAAGAAGATAAACTGGCGATAGAAAAAACCATCCAGTCAAAAGATATAATAATAAAATCTACTGAATTAGCACAGGGCCGTTTACTGGTTCGGTTTAATGATACACAGGCACAGCTTGTTGCAGCTGAAGCCTTAAAAGAAGCACTAGATAAAAAGCATCTAATTGCTCTTAATCTGGCCCCTGCGACGCCCGGGTGGCTGCGTACTTTGAATGCTGCACCTATGTACCTGGGTCTGGATTTACGTGGCGGCGTACATTTTCTAATGGAAGTAGACATGGTTGCCGCCATCAAACGCCTGGAAGAAAGTTTATTATCTGATATCCGCAGTTTTTTACGTGATGAAAAAATACGTTACCGTGGTGTACGTCATGATGATGAAGGTCTGCACATTAATTTCCGTGAATTAGAAAATCTGCAACTGGCCGCTGAAAAATTACCTCGAGAGTTTCGTGATCTGGAATTTACCGAAAACGAAGATGCACTAACCATCGATGCAAAACTTACTGACCTTGCTATGCGGGCGGAAAAGAAATCTGCTTTGCAACAGAACATCATAACCCTGCGAAACCGTGTTAATGAATTAGGCGTCGCAGAACCGGTTATTCAGCAACAGGGTGATTCACGCATTGTGGTACAACTGCCCGGTATTCAGGATACCGCAGGCGCCAAAAAGATTCTCGGTGCTACGGCAACACTTGAATTTAGAATGGCGGAAGGCTCACGTGCAGAGTGGTTTGATGCAGAAAAAACCGGCCGTACGCCACTGAATGCCATTCTTTATCATGAACGTGATGGCAGCCCGGTATTATTAAACCGGCGTGTTATCGTCACCGGTGACCAGATTGTTGATGCGGCATCGACTTTTGATTCTCAAAATGCCACGCCTGCTGTTTCCGTTCGCCTGAACGGTAAGGGCGCTAAGAAAATGAATGAAACCACACGAGAAAACATTGGTAACCCGATGGGCGTGGTTTTCATTGAAAATAAAATAGAAACGAAACGCGTTGGTGACACCATAACAAAACATCGTTCCACGACAAAAGAAGTCATCAATGTTGCCACTATCCGGGGCCAGTTTAGCGCTCGCTTTCAGATTACCGGCCTGGAATCACAGGAGGCCCATGACCTGGCCTTATTACTGCGTGCAGGATCTTTGCGCGCCCCGGTGGAAATCATTGAGGAACGTACCGTGGGCCCAAGCCTGGGTAAAGACAATATCGAAAAAGGCTTTATTTCTGTTGTTATCGGCTTCTGCCTGGTACTGATCTTTATGGTGGTTTATTACAAAGGTTTTGGCATTATTGCCAATATTGCATTGACCGCAAACCTGATCATTATTATTGCGGTACTTTCATTATTGCAGGCGACACTTACTTTGCCCGGCATTGCGGGTATTGTACTAACGGTCGGTATGGCGGTTGATGCTAACGTGCTTATTTTTGCCCGTATTAGAGAAGAGCTTAAAAACGGCAACTCGCCGCAGGCGAGCATTCATTCAGGGTATGAAAAAGCGTTTAGCACCATTACCGATGCTAATGTCACCACCTTGCTTGCCGCCATCGTGTTATTTACATTAGGCGCTGGACCGGTTAAAGGATTCGCTATTACATTAAGTATCGGTATTTTAACTTCGATGTTTACCGCCATTGTAGGTACACGCGCAATTGTTAATTTGCTGTACGGCAATCGTGAAATTAAGAAGCTCTCAATATAATTATAAAGAATTCAGACACAGGGTAATAACATGTCACACTCACTGACAAACACTACAGCTACGATTAACTTCATGAATAAAAGAAAGCTGGCAATGGCTTTCTCATTGCTGCTGATCATTATTTCGATTGGTAGTCTCATTACCAAAGGTTTAAACCTTGGTATTGATTTTACCGGTGGTTACCTGATTGAGGCCGGCTATCAGAATGATGTAAACCTTGATGAGGTCAGAACAGCTTTAGCAAACGCAAAATTTAAAGATGCGCAAGTACAAAACTATGGTTCATCAAAAGACATTATTGTTCGCATTGCGCCACGTACAGACATAAACAAGGCAACCATCGGCGATAATGTTCTTAATGTGTTAACGGACACTTCAGAACAAAAAGTAAATATGCGCCGTGTTGAATTTGTCGGGCCGCAGGTGGGTGATGAATTACGTGATGATGGCGGTATCGCCTTACTGGTCGCTCTCGGTGGCATTCTGATCTACATCAGTATCCGTTTTCAGTTTAAATCAGCTGTAGGCGCCATATTGGCGCTGATGCATGACGTTATCATTACCGTAGGTATTTTTTCAATATTACAAATAGAGTTTGATCTCACTGTACTGGCATCAATTCTCGCTGTTATTGGTTACTCGCTTAATGATACCGTTGTGGTGCTTGATCGTATTCGTGAAACATTTAGAAGTATCAGGAAAACATCCGCCGAAGATATATTAAACATTTCAATCAGCCAGACACTGGGCCGCACCCTGGTAACATCATTTACTACTTTACTGGTATTACTCGCCCTGTTCTTTTTTGGAGGCGAGATTATTCATGGATTCGCAACCGCCTTAATCATAGGTGTTGTCATTGGTACTTACTCATCCGTCTATATCGCAAGCAGCACCTTATTGATCATGAATATCCATAAGCAGGATTTTCTGGTCGTTGCTAAGGAAGAAGTGGTTGACGACGCGCCGTAAAAGATAGTTTACAGTTTTAAGTAGGCAGTTAGCAGTTTAAAGCGAAAAACCGTTTTAAAAGCAGCGGTAATTTTTTTAAAATTACTGCCAACTGCCAACTGCCAACTGCCAACTGCCTACTGCCTACTGCAAACTAATGACTTTCTTTATGTCTTTAAGGATGGTCTTTGGATCATGGGGAGGATTAAGGAAGGCAGTAAGTTTGCCTTCAGGATTAAGCAATAAAAGTGCAGAGCTATGATCAATGAGATAATTACCGTCACTCAGTCCAGCAGTCTGATCAGTTGCAGGCATTTTTAGGTACACCACACTCATTTGCAGTGTCAGCGCTTTTATAAGTTCCTGCTTTCCAGTAACACCAGTAAAATCTCTATCGAAGTAGCGGATGTACTCACCCAGCATTTCAACCTTATCGCGTTGTGGATCAACAGAGATAAAAAAAACATCAGGAAACATTTGTTTATCAGCAGCGGCTGTTCTTTTTGCCTGTGCAACAACGCCCATTGTTACTGGGCAAATATCCGGGCAGTGCGTATAACCAAAAAACAGCAGGCTCCAGTGTCCTGTTATATCATCCTGAGTAAAAGCGTCACCATTGTCTTTTATCAGAGCGGGGACATTAATCTTACGCGCCGGAGAGAGGATGCTCCCCTGGATTTGTGAAAAGTTCTTTCTCGCTTCTGTCATTTTCTCCTGCTGTATGCTGGACAACCAGAAACCGAGAGACATCGCTGTTGCAGCAACGACAATAATAATTAATTTTGATTTTAACGACATGATTTAATTAATAGCGGTTCAATTAATAGCATTTAAACTGAAAACTATTGCATAAATACTGACTGATCTCAGCAGCAAAGTAGTGATCGACTACCATGGCGATGAACAATAGCATTAAGTAATTGATGGAATACACAAAAGTCGATATAGCGGCATTTTTACGTGAACTAAACATCAACAGGAAAACTTTATAGAAAAAATAGAAGCCTAGCAGTATTGCAGAAACCAGATAGAACTCACCACGCATATAGGTCAGGTAAGGTAGCAAGGTCACCAAAAACATTAAAATGGTATAGCCCAGGATTGAATATTTAGTAAATTCGATACCATGTGTTACCGGCAACATCGGCAGGTTAACTTTTGCATAATCATCGCGACGATGTATCGCCAGCGCCCAGAAGTGTGGCGGTGTCCAGGTATATATGATCAGTACAAGTAACAGTCCATGAGGATCTACAGAACCGGTAACTGATGTCCAGCCAAGAAGTGGTGGCGTCGCACCTGCCAGGCCACCGATAACAATATTCTGTGGTGTAGCCTTCTTCAGATACATTGTATATATTACGGCATAACCTATCATGCTGGCGAAGGTCAATACTGCTGTCAGCACATTAATCCAGGCAGTCAGCACAAAAACAGACGCTGCCGCCATTAACACCGCGAATATAAAGGCATGCTGCTGACTGACACGGCCTTGCGGTAATGGGCGGTTTTCGGTACGCGCCATTTTTGCATCGCTTTCCCGTTCTACAATCTGGTTGATGGCAGCGCCTGCAGCCGAACCCAGACCGATACCGATAGTAGACATAATCAGAATAAAGATAGAAATTTGACCCGGTGGACTGGCCAGGACAACGCCAACGACAGAGGTTAGCAACAACAGGGCGACAACCTTTGGTTTGCACAGATCAAAATAATTACGCCAGACGGCTTTACTGCTTTCAACTGTTGCTGTATCGATACTCATATTCGTTATAATCAAGTTTTCTATTTATCCAGAATGATGCACTAATACCGCCACAATCATAGCAATATCACTACCACTGTCCGATTATGTCTTAAGCAGCAATATTGTGTCGATGATTTACCCAATTTGTGATGCCTTTAGCAGTTTTCTCAAATCGCTTAATATGTCCTTATTTTCCTGCTCCTGCGTGAATCGCATCATCACGTTGCCCATCGGGTCCATTATGTAAATCTCGTTATTTGTAATACCGGCATCATTATGTACATTGTTATTAAGTGCCTTGACTATGTCTTTCAACTCTGCATTCACCTGGATGGCGTCTGCATGTGTATTGGCAATCAATTTAGTAAAAGTATCTCCTGCCGGCTCCAGGTGGACAAACATGCGGTACAGGCGATTCTGGTTTTTGCCTAAAGATTTATGAATCTGCCGTGTATCATAAAGACGTTTCGCACATCGCTGGTCACAGTCTTTACCGAGGAACGAGATCAGCCGCCATTTATAAGTCAGTTTTTCCTGCGGAATGATTTCGCCATTATCATCTTTTAAAGCAAAGTCTGAAATATGGACGATCGGATTGAGGATTTCACCGTGGTTGCTGAACGACTTAATATCGACAAAAAAGAACATAACATATGCTAGCGCCACGGGTGCGATAAAAGACAGCACAACGAACCAGACAGTATATGGGTTGCGATTTTTAGCCGAAACAGGGTTATTTGCTGGTCTGGCAACTGGGCTTTGGTCAACTTCACTCATTTTTATTCACATGTTTTAGCAACATCGTTATGTATTATTATCTGATAATCCGTTTAGTATTTACAACAATATAAATTAGTAATAGTGCGAGCGACAGAGCGAACCACTGAAAGGCGTAACCGTTATTTTTTGCTGCATTCAGATTCAGCACGGGCAGATCGTATTCAAACACACCATTTGCCTTAGTCGACTCATTATCCAGCCACAACACCATATCGTATAATTCATAACCTAATATGCTGCTGATTTCAGTCAGATCCACATATTGCAAAACGACCGGCCAGCGTTCTGTTTGCTGCACATTCTCTGCTAACACCAGAGCACGCGATGGCGGCAGGTCGAGTAGACCCTGAATCTCTATATTACCTGTCGGTGCAGTAATATCGGGTAACTGAGCACGTGTTTTTCCCATCTCGACAAAACCACGTGATACTAGAACTGCTTTAGTCGCATTCACTTTAGCTGGTGTGTACACGTGATAGCCGACTTGCCCGTTAAAGGTCCTGTTATCAAGTAAAAAACTATGTTGCGCATCGAACTCTGCATAAAACTTTGCCGGAAGATAGCGGCGGTCTTCTCTCGACTGTGGCAATTCATCGAGTCCGAGCGCAGAAAGATTTTTACGTTGTTTAATTTTTTGTTGTAAAGTACTTTTAAATTCTGCGCGGTCTAATTGCCAGAAACCTAGTGATATCATGGTATATAATATAGCGACCGTAATTATCGTACTGATCAAACCAGGATTAAAATGATAAGACGCAATACGAAACGACACTAACCGATGCTGTCTTATTGCACTAATAATACTCACTTGCCAATTTTACCTGAATGCATATATCGGTACAGCTTGCTGAATACTCACAAAAACAAATTTATTGAGGTAGATCCATGATATTTAAAGGCGTCATTCTGAGCTTATTGTTCATTGTAGTCTTAAGCCTTGGATCAGCGCTGGTCGCGATGGTCAAAGGTGACAACTCGGACAGAATGCTGAAGTCATTAACCTGGCGTATCGGTTTGTCCGTACTAATTTTTATTCTGCTCTTAGTAGGACAGGCCATGGGGTTAATTACACCCCATGGCCTGCTATAGATGAAGCATCACGGAGGACACCTCCGCGAGTTCGCTAGTTACAGCCAGTAAACAAATATAAACAGGCCTAACCAGACAACATCCACAAAGTGCCAGTACCAGGCAACAGCTTCGAATGCGAAATGTTTGTCTGCTGAAAAATGGCCTTTGATTGCACGAATCAACATGATAAACAACATCGTAGTACCCATGGTTACGTGGAAACCATGAAAACCCGTTAACATAAAGAAAGTACTGCCATAAATACCGGAATCCATGGTCAGACCCAGCTCATTGTAAGCATGAATATATTCTTCAACTTGCAGCACAAGGAAGCAAGCACCCAGTAGAACCGTAGCTGCCAGCCATAAAATCAATGGTTTCCTGTGATTAGCACGTAATGCGTGATGGGCAATAGTGATTGTCACCGATGAAGCCAGCAGTATCGCTGTATTGATCGCAGGCAAGCCAGATGGTCCCATCGCTGCATTAGGTGCAATAAACTTGGCATTATCTGGATTTGTCAGGACAGGCCAGACAGCATCAAAAGCAGGCCACAATAATTCATGAGTCATCGCATTGTTGCCTGCACCACCTAACCACGCAACAGCAATGGTGCGCGCGTAGAAGAGGGCGCCAAAGAAGGCGGCGAAGAACATAACTTCAGAGAAAATAAACCACAACATACCGATACGGAATGATTTATCTACCTGTGAATTATAACTGTCAGCCATTGATTCTTTTATGACAGAACCAAACCATCCAAAGAAGAGGTAAGCAATCATTAATATGCCAACAGGAAGAATCAAACTGATTGAGCCTGCATGGATTGAATTGACCGCACCGATAACTGTTGTTACTAATGCAATAGTGCCTACTATAGGCCATTTGCTCGGTTCTGGTATGAAATATACATCATGATTTTTGCTGGATGACATAAGTTCTATTTCCTGATTTTTTTAATGTTGTGTCAAAGGTGTGCTCAATGCAACAGAAGATCTTGCTTTAATAGCGGTCTCGTCTGTATGTATATTCGCGTCCTCTGATCCTGGTTTTATAAAAAATGTATATGACAGCGTTACTTCGTGTACATCTTCATCAATTGATGGATCTATAACGAATATCACCGGCATTGTTTTCTCTTCGCCAGCCTTTAAAACCTGTTCAGTAAAACAGAAGCATTCTGTTTTCTGAAAATGGCTAGCCGCTTGTCCAGGCGTCACACTCGGAATTGCCTGACCAACGATATCCCTATTTGTTTTGTTTCTGGCAACATACTCGACTCGTGTTGCTTCTCCAGGGTGTACCTTTACTGAATAAGTCAAAGGTTTAAATTCCCATGGCATCCCATCATTTAAATTTGCCAGAAACTCAACTTTTATTTCTCTACTGGTATCAATCTGTGTCGGAGTCTCCGATACATACTGACCACCTGTTTTACCGTTTAGCCCTGTGAGGTCACAAAAGACATCATACAAAGGAACTAAAGCAAACCCGAATCCAAACATGCCAACAACGACAAACAATAAATTACGTAAAACTTTTTCATTGCCTGCTTTCGTCCTGTCTATATTCTCCTTTTGCTTATTCGGGTGTGCTGTCATTCGATATATTTCGCTTAAATTTAACTAACGTCTATCTTACTGTTGGAGGCGTTGTAAAGCTATGGAATGGAGCAGGTGATGGCAATGTCCATTCCAGACCTTCAGCACCTTCCCAAACCTGTGCAGTCGCTTTTTCTGTGCTTCTGCCACGAATGGTCTTAATGATGTTGTACAGTAAGATCAACTGTGCAAAGCCGAACACAAACGCACCCACAGAAGCGATCGCATTAAATTCAGCAAATTGCATATTGTAGTCAGGTATACGACGCGGCATACCAGCCAGACCGACGAAGTGCATTGGGAAGAACAATACGTTTACCGAGATAGTAGAAACCCAGAAATGTATTTTACCCAGTTTCTCATCATACATATTGCCGGTCCATTTTGGCAACCAGAAATAAATTGCTGCAAAAATACCGAATAAAGCGCCCGTTACCAAGTACATAGTGGAAGTGAGCCACCACAAAGTAAGTATCGTGATACTGGAAGTCAGCTGGAACAATACTCAACATCAAACCGGTGAAACCGCCAATGGTAAACAGGAAGATGAAAGCAATCGCAAACAACATAGGTGTTTCAAAGGTTAAGGAACCTTTCCACATTGTGCTTACCCAGTTAAATACTTTCACACCGGTTGGCACAGCAATTAACATGGTTGCATACATAAAGAACAGTTCAGTTGCAACCGGCATGCCTGTAGTAAACATATGGTGAGCCCATACGATGAATGACAGGAAAGCAATTGAAGAGGTCGCATAAACCATTGAACTGTAGCCAAATATTTTCTTACGTGAAAAAGTAGGAACAATCTGAGAGATGATGCCAAAAGAGGGCAGAATCATAATATACACTTCAGGATGACCAAAGAACCAGAATACGTGCTGGAATAAAACAGGATCACCACCACCAGCAGCATCAAAGAAACTGGTGCCAAAATGACGGTCAGTCAGCATCATTGTTACTGCGCCAGCTAATACTGGCATAACCGCAATCAACAGGTAGGCAGTAATAAACCATGTCCACACGAAAATAGGCATTTTCATATAAGTCATGCCAGGTGCACGCATATTGATGATAGTTGCGATGATGTTGATTGCGCCCATAATTGATGAGATACCCATCATATGTACTGAGAAGATGAAGAAATCAGTGCTGGCAGGGCCATAGGTTGTGGATAATGGTGCGTAGAACGTCCAGCCAAAGTTTGGTGCAGAACCCATACCCATCATGCTCATGATCAAACTCGCGATCAACAGACCGAAAGCACCCGGTAGCAACCAGAAGCTCCAGTTATTCATACGCGGCAGCGCCATATCCGGCGCACCGATCATCAAAGGCACCATCCAGTTGGCCAGGCCGACGAACGCCGGCATGATCACACCGAAGACCATGATAAGACCATGCAGGGTAGTCATTTGGTTGAAAAATTCAGGTTCTACAAATTGTAGACCAGGCTCAAATAATTCGGCACGGATAACCAGTGCCAGTGTTCCACCGATAAAGAACATGATAAAGCTGAACCACAGGTACATGGTTCCGATGTCTTTGTGGTTAGTACTAAATAACCAACGTCCTATACCGGTTGGTTTATGATCATGATGTTCATCATGATGTTCTTCGATAACAGCGCTCATAGTTGCCTCGTTTATCTATTATTCAATAAGTTAAATTTAATTATTAATGTTAAATATTAATTTAACGTGCCGCTTTAATATCAGCAGGTTGTACCACGTCGCCGGTATTATTACCCCATGCATTACGTTCATAGGTAATAAGGGCGGCAAGATCAGCATCATTTAACTGAGGACCGAATGCCTGCATTGATGTACCAGAAACACCGTTTACTACCACATCGATATGTTTAGCGACATCACCCGTGGCAATTACACTGCCTTTAAGTCCAGGAAAGACATTTGGAATACCTTCACCTGATGCCTGATGACAGGCTAAACAGCTGGTAGTATATACAGCTTTGCCGTGCTCCATTAACTCATCTTTGCTCCAGGTTTTAGTCGCACTTTCTGCAGCAGCTACTGCCTTTTGTTTTTGACTGGCAACCCAGGTCGCGTAATCTGCTTCCGACTTGACTTCAACCACAATCGGCATAAAACCATGATTGGTGCCACATAACTCAGCACATTGACCGCGGTAAGTACCGACTTTGTCAGTCATAAACCAGCTTTCATTGATATAACCAGGGATAGCGTCTTTTTTCACAGCAAATGCAGGTACCCACCAGGCGTGGATTACATCATTAGCAGTAAACAACAGACGAATTTTTTTATTCACTGGAACAACAACTGTGTTATCAACTTCCAGTAAATAGTGATCATTTTTTGTCGCTTTATTTTGAATTTCTTCGACGGGAGTAGCGAGGTTACTGAAAAAGCTGATGTCTTCACCAAGATAATCGTAGTGCCATTTCCACTGGTATCCAGTAACTTTAATTGACATGTCAGAATTGGATACATCTTCCATGGCCAGTAACACCTTAGTTGCTGGTACAGCCATGAATGCAAGAATAATAAATGGAACAACTGTCCAGATAAGTTCTACCGATAAATTATCATCAAATTTGGCGGCGACTGCGCCACGTGATTTGCGATGCACTATGATTGAATAAATCATTGCACCAAAAACGATTATACCGATACCAACACAGATCCACATAACCAGGGTATGAATATCATACGCACCCTGACTAAATGAAGTGACACCTGGACGTAGGTCAAGCTGATACTCAGCCCAAGACTGCATGCTAACGAGCATGAGGCTTATAAAGCTGGCAACACGGATTGCTGCACTCATGTTTTCTCCCGACTAATTTTTATAGTAGTTTTAGAATTCTTTGTTTACTTTCAGGCAGCAAGCTGGTTAATGATAATTCATGCCTGAAAATGAACTGGCGCGTATCCTACTTTTAATAGTGTCTTTTTACAAGGGTAGACAGCGCTGAAATGTGGCATTTCACACAGTTTTTTTAGAAAAAAATATAGTTCAATATTCTAATATAATCAAATGCTTATATAAAAGAGCGTGTTAATTGTTGAAACAAGTGCGTGAATTCACTTATGCTATTTAACATAATATACATTATGCGGACTAATAAAATAGAAGTTGGCGGCACGCAGTTATCAGTTTGCAGTTAATAAACACACAAAATTGCTTCAGATAGTTAATCAATACGTTTATTTACGCACTCTTGTTTATATGACATTCATTAGCTAACTACCGATAAAAATAACAATTAAGCTGATTTGCATCTTGTATTGATACACCTGGAGCTGGATAATTCACACTTCTGCAAATACTTATCGATCACATCCCATTGTTACAGCTTCAAATCCCCGAAAAAAAGAGTGAGACCTGGTGGAACAGACTTTATGGTAGTTCGCTTGCCCTGGCTATTGTTGAAGCATCAGAGAAGCATAAAAACGGGCCAGTTGTGGTCATTGTGGAAGATGTCACGCATGCGGATGTCCTGACCAGGGAAATCGAATTCTACAAAGATGAAAAACAGCGTATTTTTCACCTGCCGGACTGGGAAACTTTGCCCTACGATATTTTCTCACCGCATCAGGATATCATTGCGGAAAGATTAACTACCTTACACGCCTTACAGAAAATTCATGGCGCTGACATATTAATTATCCCGTTAAATACACTAGCGCAACGATTGGCGCCACGTAGTTACATTCAGGGCAATGTTTTAAGCCTGAAAATAAATCAACAATTAGATATCGAAACATTTCGCCGTGAGCTTGAAGCCAGCGGTTATTCCAATGTTAATGAAGTAATGGAACACGGTGAGTTTGCCATACGCGGTTCCATCATCGATTTGTTTCCTGCCAGTTCCACTACACCATACCGCATCGATTTATTTGATGATGAAATAGAAAGTATTCGTTGTTTTGATCCGCAAAGTCAGCTTTCAGACAACCGGGTTGAAACGGTTGAACTGTTGCCGGCGCGTGAATTTCCAACCGATGATGCCGGAATACAGAAATTTCGCTCACGTTACCGGGAAATGTTGTCCGGCGACCCGCTGAACAGTATCATTTATAAAAGTGTCAGTGACGGCATTATGCCTTCAGGCATTGAGTACTATCTGCCGCTTTTTTATGATGATAATGAGCTTGATACGCTATTTGATTATTTACCCCGATCATCACTGTATATTGCCCCTTTAGAATTAGCACAAAAGCTTGAAGTTTTTGAAGCGGAAGTTCATGAACGCTATGAACAGCGCCGGCACGATATTGAGCGCCCTATTCTGTCACCGCAACACCTGTATCAGACAACTTCTGAAATCACCGGCCTATTAGATCAAAACAGCATCATTTATACATCGAAAAGTAAAAACATCGATGATCAGTACAATGCAAAAGTTAAAGCACCTCCCGATCTGATTCTTCAGACTCGCCTGGAAGAACCGGCACAGGCGCTGAAGAGCTACATTAATACTTTCATAAATACAAATAAGGGACGCATCTTATTTGTAGCTGAAACCAGTGGACGACGTGAAGTATTAATCGAATTATTACGCGGTCATCCCGAGCCATACAAGTCGTGGCATCCCAGGGTCTGTAAATCATGGCATGAGTTTATCTCATGCGACGACAAGATCTGTATTACTGTTTCCGAAATAACGCATGGTCTTGTACTACTTGCCTCTGATCACGTTAATACAGACATTGCGGTAATAACTGAATCACAAATTTATGGCCAGCGCGCTATCCAGAAACGGCGTAGAAAAAAACTGGGCGCTGACAGTGACGCCATTGTTCAAAATCTTACAGACTTAACCATTGGTGCGCCGGTAGTACATATTGACCATGGTGTTGGACGTTACCTGGGCCTGGAAAAA
The DNA here is from genome assembly GCA_963768215.1 of uncultured Gammaproteobacteria bacterium. Lineage (GTDB taxonomy): Bacteria > Pseudomonadota > Gammaproteobacteria > SZUA-229 > SZUA-229. The sequence goes on along the minus strand of CAVYHW010000003.1, from coordinate 374 downwards.
CTAACTGGCGAGGGTTATGACGCCGAATTTCTCCTGCTTGAATATGCCAGCAACGATAAATTATACGTACCGGTATCATCACTGCATTTAATCAGCCGTTATACCGGCGCCTCGGCTGAAAATGCCCCGCTTCATAAGTTAGGTTCTGATCAATGGTCTAAAGCACGAACAAAAGCAGCTAAGCAGGCGCGTGATGTTGCAGCAGAATTACTCGATATACATGCCCGCCGTGCAGCCGTACAGGGCCGTTCCTATTATATTGATGAGAACGAATATGCCAGCTTCTGCAATAGTTTTCCGTTTGAAGAAACCCCTGACCAGGAAACCGCAATTAATGCCGTATTAGACGATTTGCGCAGCCCACAACCGATGAG
>CAVYHW010000002.1:0-28632 GCA_963768215.1 uncultured Gammaproteobacteria bacterium | reverse complement strand
GCGTGTTATTGTTTACGCATTAATATTATGCGGTATAACGGCAGGGGCTTTTTATTCTATTTTGTCACGCTCACCTATCGCGATGGATGTAATTCGTGACCGTAATAGTTTGTATCGTGAAACCAATGAAGGTTTAATTGAAAATGTCTACATCATTAAGTTACTAAATATGGATAAACAGGATCACACTTATCGATTGACTGCAGAGGGGATACCCGAGCTAATTCTCAAGAAAGATTCTGAGGGTATATTTGTAAAAAGTGGCGAGGTCATTGAATTGCCTGTTCGAGTACAGGTAGACGCCTACAACCTTAAGCAGCGTAGCAATGAAATTACATTTACTTTAAATGCAATTGGTTATGATGAATTAAGTGTCGTAGAAGAAGCACGCTTTCTCGGTCCGGCATTTAAATAACTGCCCTGAAAAAAACTATGCAATTAATTGAACAAAACAAACCATGGTACAGTTTCCCTTTAGTGTGGATGATGATTGCAATCCCGTTTTCTGCGGTTATTATGGGTGTGGTTATGATCTGGCTGGCGGTAGACACTGACGATGGTCTGGTCGCTGATGATTATTATAAGCAGGGACTGGAGATAAATCGTGTCCTCAGCCGTGATAAAAAAGCCGCTGAGCTGGGTTTAAGTGCAATCATACAGTTTGAAAACAGCGAAAAAGTTATCAAGGTCCAGTTTGACAAGGGCCTGTTAGAGTCTTTTCCGCAGAGATTACAGTTACACCTGCTACATGCTACACGTGAGAATAGTGATGTCAGTATATCGTTAGAGCACGGTATGGCTGATCAATATATAGGCTATTTAACGCATGGCTATAAGCCAGGGCATCTGGTATTTTGAAATTTCTAATAAAGACGGGGCTGATGAAGGCTGGAAGCTCAATGCACGTCATCATGTACGCTCAAGTAATGTAATTAATTTACAAAGCGACTATTAGAGCAGTGAATAGTTAAAAGTTAATAGTGAACAGTTAAAAACCAGAATAATAGCGCTTAGTGGTTTTGTAAAGTTAGCGACCAGTTTAAAATTCACTATTCACTACTCTAATAGTCAACTTATCATTTTTTTGATTACAACCTGGTTTCTTCCAGTTTGTTTTGCCTGGTACAAAGCCTCGTCGGCTTTTTTGAGTAATAGCTGGTCAAGATTATCCGGCACTTTGTGAGGCTGCATTTTTGAATCAGTTTGATATTTGATTTGACTAAGTGATGCCAGTCCGATAGATACGGTTATGTTTAATGTTTTATTATTAAACACAAATTTTTGACTTTCTGCGTGCCTGCGTATACGTTCAGCAACTTCATTAGCCATATGTAAACCCGTGTCGGGTAAAATAATTGCAAATTCTTCACCACCATAACGCGCGACTATATCACTGGAACGAACCTGATCGCGCATTAAGCTGACTAATTTGACCAGTACAGCATCTCCTGCCTGATGACCGTAGTTGTCATTTACCTGTTTGAAAAAATCGATATCAATGAACAGGAAAACCAGGTCAGTTTTTTTACGTACACAGCGAGATATTTCCTGTTTTAAGTGCTCGTCAAAATATCGTCGATTATAAGCGTTCGTCAGTCCATCCTGGTAGCCAAGTTCCAGTATTCGTTGTCGGTTAATACAGTTTTCGATGGAAATAGCAGTCATTGCGCCAAGTTTTTCGAGGAAAGTTGTGCTGTCATTTTTGTGATAGCGATTTTCGTCTGTGCTTAATAGTAACTGAATACCGATTATATCCCTGCCACGTTTTAAAGGTAGCATAGCAGTAGACTTGAATTTGTTGCTGTCCTTGAAACCGGTTAAAGATTCATACTTTTCTGGAATTCGTGGGCCTAGAATGGGGTGATCTGAAATATCTGAAGTTAGTTGCGTGCAATTTTCAGTGTCAATAAAACTTAAGCCATCGAAATGATGTTGATAGCTATCTGTTAGTAGTCTTTCTACCTCATGATAGCGGTCAAAAAGGTAAAGTTGAATATCATCGATGCGAAATATTTTCTGTTCTTCCAGTAGCAGAAGGAATAGTTCCTGTGGACCCTGTGCGGCCATGACAGATAATGAGAAATCATCAAACGAAGTTGTTTGTGTTTGCTCATTTTGACGCGCCTGCTTGAGCAGTCGATCAAGTTTTTCTCTTAATCGCTTATTTTTCTTGAGTCGCATGTCTTGCATTACACTATTTAAAGACACCTTATAGTCCATATGGGTATCATGATTTTAGCCTGAATCGGTCCTTATTTGTAGTGGCAAGTTTTAATGCGTGTTAGTGCCTGAAATGACGCATGCCGGTAAATACCATTGCCATACCGTGTTCATTGGCAGCGGCAATGACTTCTTCATCACGCATTGAACCGCCTGGTTGAATGACAGCAACAATGCCAGCTTCGTGCGCAGCATCAATACCGTCACGGAATGGAAAGAATGCATCGGATGCCATCACCGAGCCAGCTACTTTCAGATCAGCATGTTCTGCTTTAATGCCGGCAATGCGGGCGCTGTTGATGCGGCTCATCTGGCCGGCGCCGACACCAATTGTCATGTTGTTTTTACCGTAAACGATGGCATTGGATTTGACGAATTTGGCCACTTTCCAGCTAAACAGCAAATCATTTAATTCCTCTTCTGTTGGCTGACGTTCACTGACAACTTTTAGTTCATTGTGTAATAGCAGGTCTGCATCCTGTACCAGTAAACCGCCATTGACGCGTTTGTAGTCTATGCGTGGACTGGCGTCCTCCCATTGTCCGCATTCAAGCAGGCGAATATTTTTCTTTTCAGCGGCAGCTTGTTTAGCTTCATCACTGACTGCAGGTGCAATAATAACTTCAACAAACTGGCGCTCGACAATGGCTTTTGTGGTGTCGCCGTCGAGCTCACGGTTAAAGGCAATGATGCCGCCAAAGGCTGATTCAGGGTCGGTACTGTAGGCCTTATTGTAGGCGTCCAGAATGTTGTCACTAATAGCAACACCACAGGGATTGGCATGTTTTACAATGACGCAGGCAGGCCCATCGTCGTTTATGTCAAACTGTTTGACGCATTCCAGTGCGGCATCTGTATCACCGATGTTATTAAATGACAGTTCCTTACCCTGTATCTGTCTGGCGGTAGCAATACAGGCTTCTGTTATGTTTTTCTCTGTATAAAAAGTTGCATGTTGATGCGGGTTTTCACCGTAGCGCATTTCCTGTGCTTTGTTAAATTGCAGATTAATGGTGCGTGGAAACTCAACCATGGAGCCATCGGTTTTAATCTTTCCAAGGTAATTGGCAATCATGCCGTCATAACTGGCGGTGTGTTCAAAGGCCTTGACGGCAAGATTAAAGCGAGTGTCATTGGGGATGACGCCATTATTATCGTCTAATTCTTCAAGCACACGTTTATAATCAGCCGGGTCGACAACAATGCTGACATACGCATGGTTCTTGGCTGAGGCGCGTATCATGGCGGGCCCGCCAATATCGATGTTTTCAATGGCATCGTCTAAGGAGCAATCATCCTGAGCAACAGTCGCTTCGAATGGATATAGATTGACTACCACAAGGTCTATCGGCGCAATGTCATTTTCTTTCATTACGCCATCATCAATACCTCGTCGGCCTAAAATACCACCGTGTATTTTTGGATGCAGTGTTTTAACTCGACCATCCATGATTTCCGGGAAACCCGTATGTCTTGAAACTTCCATTACTGGAATGAAATTATCTGCGAGTAAACTGGCTGTACCGCCGGTAGAAAGAAGTTCTATGCCTTTTTCATGCAGTGCTTTGGCAAATTCAACGATCCCGTTTTTATCGGAAACACTGATAAGTGCGCGTCGGACAGGACGTGAAGCGTCTTTGGTCATAATACAGCCCTTACAGGAATTTTTTTGATGTGGGAATTATAACTGAGAGTAGTAATTCATGTCACTTTTGTGTGTGCCTATAATCTGCAGTACCTCAAACCTTCTCGGTAGTCTGAAACTTTAAAAGCGATTCACCACAGAGACACAGAGGACACAGAGAAAAGCTTTTTATTGTTAACTGCACACCGCAGGCGCTGTTAACAAAGTAAAACTCTGTGTTCTCTGTGTCTCTGTGGTGAAAGTTCTTGACGTTGTTTTTGAAGTTATTATTTATGCAGGTTATAATTGCGCAGTTTCTTTCGTAAGGTGCCCCGATTCAGTCCTAATAAATCTGCAGCGCGTGACTGGTTGCCTTTAGTATGTTCCAGAATGGCTTCAAACAAAGGCTGTTCTATTTGTCTGAGTACCAGTTCATACATGTTATTTGGTTGTGCGCCGTCTAACTCGTAAAGATAGCGACGAATGGAGTGTTTTACTGCGTGACTGAGTTGTGAAATTTCCCCAGTGTCCCCATTGTTTTTAGTGTCCCCATTAGTTTGGCTCATATCTTTAAAGTCATGTAGTTTGATACGGTTAACATAGTTGTTGTTAGTGAAAAAACTCGGTAATCAGCTCAAGCTGAGTATCAGCGTCATTAATCTGATTTATACGTGTTCTAAATGAATCAGATCCGTGCATGTTTTTAATATACCATCCTATATGTTTTCGTGCTATGCGAACACCCGAAAATTCGCCATAAAATTGATATAAATTTTGCAGGTGAGTACTCAATACCTGGCAAATCTCCTCATTGTCTGGTGAGGATAATATTGTGTTTTCAGTCAAATAGTGTTTTATTTGTCTGAATATCCAGGGATTACCCTGGGCAGCACGACCAATCATTATGCCATCGGCTTTGGTGAACTGGAGGACAGCTTTGGCTTTTTTCGGGTCAGTGATATCACCATTGGCAATAACTGGAATAGAAACGGCAGCTTTAACTTTTGCGATGGTTTCATATTCAGCTTCACCTTTGAATGCATCAGCACGTGTTCTTCCATGTACGATGAGTGCCTGTATGCCATTTTGTTCTGCAATTTTAGCGATGCTGACTGCGTTTTTACTGTGTGTGTCCCAGCCGGTGCGAATTTTTAAAGTGACTGGTACATTAACGGCATTAACAACAGCAGAAACAATGTCTGTAACCAGGGTTTCATTTTTGAGCAGGGCGGAACCTGCCTGCACATTACAGACTTTTTTAGCTGGGCAGCCCATGTTGATATCAATAATTTGTGCGCCATGCTCTACATTAAACAGTGCAGCATCTGCCAGTTTTGCTGGATCTGTGCCCGCAATTTGTACACTGCGTATGCCTTTTTCATCGCGATGATTTAGCCGTAGTTGTGTTTTTCTGGATTTCCACAGGTGTTTTTCAGATGTCACCATTTCAGATACGCATAAATCAGCGCCCAGCTGATAACAGAGGTTTCTGAATGGGCTGTCAGTGACGCCAGCCATAGGCGCCAGTATCAATGGTGTGCTAAATGTGTAATGGCCAATATTCATCAGCCCTGTATTTTGACAGATTATTAAGCTATGTAAAATATATGTTGTCCAGGCAACGTTCGACCTGGTTAAGTGTTATTTAAAGGAAATCAAACTCGTAGGTTTTTGCCTGTTTACCAGGGTCCTGAATTTCCAGAGTGAGACTGGTGTTTGTATCGGGTTGTAATAAGCGCTGTTTATTGTTGTTGTCTTGCTTATATTCTTTGGCTAGATACTCATTGGGAAGAAAATGCCTTGAGGCAACCGCGTTGCCACGTATATCGGAAAAGCTAATTCTCATAGCAGGGTATGGTTGTGAGAAGTTGGCATTGTTTCTTATGGTGATGTCTACCATAAGTGCATCTTTTTGATTTGGGTGTGAGTAAATATTTCTAGCTACCAGCTCAATTTTTGAAGGGTCACGCATGGATAACCTGTTGCAATCAAGCTGCTGGCATACTTTTTCTATTACGGCCTGCAGTTCAGGGGTGTGATTATACTGGGCACGATTGAACCAGATGTATTCAACAAATAAGCTTGCAGTTAATAACAGGATGCCAATACTCCATAGCGTGGTTGAAACTGCAGTATGTAAAGTAGATGTATGTGACTGACGAAATTTCTCAGGGACCACGTGAGACAGAGACTCATTAACCTCCTCATTAAAAAAATCAAAAGAATTTTCCTGTAACTTGTGTGTGGTGTGGGCTATGTTTTCATCGACACTAAGCGGTTCATTGTCAGCCCGGGTTTCAATGTAACTGTTTTCACTGTCTTCGAGGTCTGCAAGGTGAGTATCGGAAACAACTTCCGGTTTAATTTCTATGTCTGCGTCCGTTGCAGGTAAGTGGTCATCTGAACCGCCATCGTTGATTATTGGCTGTTGATGATCGTCTTCCAGGGATGCCTTATTGGAAACTTCAAAGGCATTAAAAACGTGTTCACAGACACCGCAACGGACATAACCATCTGCGATATTAAGTTGTTCTTCAGTTACTCTGAATTGTGTTTCGCAATGCGGGCAATGGGTTTGCATAAGCTGTATTTATATTTATTTAACATTTTATGGTGGCTATGTTACACGCTCAAAGATTAAACCCTTTATTGCCCTGTAGTCCACCACTATGAACGGCAACAATTACCGTGCCGGGTTTAAAGCGTCTGGATTTGATTTGTTCAAATAAACCATAAAACATTTTAGCAGTATAAACAGCGTCAAGTTCAATGTTATATTGAGAATGAAATTCTCGCATAAAGTGGATTAATTCGTCATTTATTTTTGCATAGCCGCCAAAATGAAAACGGCTTTCTATGCACCAGCTTGATGCTGTATTTTTATTGTTCAGAAAGTTACTTACTTCGGTCGTCAGAAATTCACCGCCTTTTAGCGCTGAAAAGCCAATAGCGGTTTTTTGGCATGCTGTGCCTGGGGCATTTTTCTCTGCTTCGATTTCAGCTATCAGGCCTGCCAGTGTTGCACCAGTGCCACTGGCGCAGCAGATAACATCAAATGCTTCATTCATTTCATTGCTTATCTCCTGCACTATTTCACCACAACCCTTGACAGCTAATGAATTGCTGCCGCCTTCAGGAAGTATATAAACATTACCGAACTGTTGTTTTATTTTTTCCTGGAATGAGTCCTCGTTTTTTTTCCGGTATTGTTCCCTGTTTATATAATGTAATTGCATGCCGCATTCTTCAGCAAAGGACAAAGTGGGGTTCAAGTTGGTATTTAGGGGGGTGTGGGGTTCACCGCGAATTAGGCCGATGGTGTTAAAGCCAAAGTGTTTACCTGCTGCAGCTGTCGCGTAAATATGGTTGGACCAGGCACCGCCAAATGTTAATAAGGTGTCAAACTGGTTGTCTCTGGCATAAACCAGGTTGAATTTTAGTTTGCGCCATTTGTTGCCGCCAAACTGGGGATGGATTAAGTCGTCACGTTTAACGTATAGCTGGATGCCGGCATTATCAAGAAAAGAGCTTTGCAGTCTTTGTAACGGACTGTCAGCAAGGTTATGACTGAAATCTAAAGACGAATGACCAATAACGTCCGACAAATCAGTTACACTTTATTATTAGCGGGCAACCACATGTAACACTGTTGAATATTCAAAATAAACAATACGATCATTATATGTCCAGCTTGTTATTGGCGGTTGGCCGACGCTGTCTGAAACGCTAACAGGCTGGCCGTATTCATTTTGTACCTTGTCCATGGTCATGCCGCGGCGAGGAAAATCAAGTAGTTTGATTTTTATGGTTTCACCGGGCTGTATTTCTGTTGCAGGTAACTGTACGACATCACCTGTTGTTTGTAGGGTTTCCTGCTGCATCATGATCTCGACAGCAGAGGGTTCATGTTGGCTCTCTGGCTGCCCTTCAGACATCATGTCAGGCCTCATGTCAGGCTGTGAAGCAGATGCGGTTTCAGTAATTTCAGTATTAACCTCACTGCTATCTTCCACAGCCGGGCGGTTAGCCAGTACACTGGATGAAAACAAAGTTAATAATGTGGCCAGGGTTGCTGCTATGGCCAGGGAAGAACCCCGCTTGATATTGCTGAAGAAACTGTTTGCCGGTGTAAGCTTATTTGTAAGTATGTTATTCATGAGCCTGTGATATAAAATCTGGTTGCTTTTATAATACTTACAGTGTAGCACCAGAATAAAAAAGTGCCGTTAAGTCACTAATTATCCATTAAATTTTTTCATCACCAGGCAGGCATTAGTGCCACCAAAGCCAAAGTTGTTAGACATGGCGAGATTGATATCAACATTGTCCTGGCGTTCTGTAACGATGGGCATATCAACGGCGCTCTCATCCATGGTTTCAATATTGGCAGAGGCCTGAATGAAATTATTTTGCATCATCAGCATGGTGTATATGGCTTCCTGTGCACCAGAGGCGCCTAACGAGTGGCCGGCCAGAGATTTACTGGAACTGATGGCAGGGATGTTGTCACCAAAGGTTTCTTTAATGGCATAAAGCTCCTTTGAGTCACCCACAGGTGTACTGGTGCCATGAGTGTTAATGTAATCCAGGTTTTGATCAATGCCCTGTGTGGCCATTTGCATACAGCGAATAGCGCCTTCACCGGAAGGTGCAACCATGTCGACGCCATCGGAAGTTGCACCGTAACCAACAATTTCTGCATATATTGGCGCACCACGTTTGAGTGCATGTTCAAGCTCTTCAACCACCACGGCAGCACCGCCGCCGGCTATCACAAAACCATCACGGTCGGCATCATAGGTGCGGGAGGCTTTTTCAGGTGTTTCATTGTATTTGGTTGAAAGCGCGCCCATGGCATCAAACAACATGCTTAATGACCAGTGTTCTTCTTCACCGCCGCCGGCGAAAATGATGTCCTGTTTACCCATTTGAATCAGTTCGTAGGCATTGCCTATGCAGTGAGTACTGGTGGCGCAGGCAGAGCTGATGGAGTAATTTACGCCTTTGATATGAAACGGTGTTGCCAGGCAGGCTGAAACCGTACTCGCCATGGTGCGTGGCACCATGTATGGCCCGACGCGCCGGATACCTTTTTCACGCAGGATGTCAGCGGCTTCTACCTGGTTTGCGGAAGACGCACCGCCGGAACCCATAATGATGCCGGTCCGAATGTTCGACACCAGGCTATCATCCAGTCTGGCATCTTCAATCGCCTGTTGTAATGAGATATAGGCAAAAGCGGCGGCATCACCCATGAAGCGTTTTACCTTACGGTCTATAAAATCTTCAGTATTGATATCAATACTGCCGGCAATATGGCTGCGCATACCCATGTCAGCATATTCCTGTTTGAATTTAATACCTGAACGCCCCTGTTTCAGTGAGTCCAGTACGGCACTTTTATCATTGCCGAGGCAGGAAACTATTCCGATACCAGAGATTACGACTCGTTTCATTACAACACCTTAAAAATCTTCTGTTGAAGTAAATAGACCAACGCGTAAATTTTTTGCTGTATATATTTCGCGTCCATCGATTGACATGACTGCATCTGCAATACCCATGACCAGGCCACGTGCAATAATACGTTTAATATCGATTTGATATTGAACTGTTTTAGCGGTGGGCAGAACCTGGCCGGTAAACTTAACTTCACCAACGCCTAATGCCCGGCCCCGACCAGGGTGCCCCATCCAGCCCAGGTAAAAACCTACAAGTTGCCACATTGCGTCCAGTCCCAGGCAGCCCGGCATGACCGGGTCATTTTTAAAATGACATTCAAAAAACCAGAGGTCGGGTTTAATGTCCAGTTCAGCTTTTATTTCACCTTTACCGTAGGCTCCACCGGTTTTAGATATATGTGTAATGCGGTCGAGCATTAACATATTAGGTGCTGGTAATTGCGCATTACCGGGGCCAAACAGTTCACCCTGGCTGCAGGTTAACAAATCTTCGTAACTATATGAGCTGGGTCGAACAGATGTTTCCTCAGCATCAGGCATAATATTTCTCAGTTATTTTTGAATTATAAAGTTGTTAATTTTATCTGAAAATCCTGTACGATGAAATGACTGTAACCAGATAAAAACTGAAATATGGACGAAATACTATTTATATCACTGATTTTAGGCGGTATCTGGTACTGGTGGGACACTCAGCAGTGTAACGAAATCGCCCTGTTCGTGTGCCAGAAAAAGTGTGCAAATGCGGGTTTACAGTTACTGGATGCAACGGTATCTCGACAGCGTACATGGTTGAGAAGGGGCCGTGCTGGCGGTTTACAGATATGCCGTTTATACAGTTTTGAATACAGTGATAGTCTGTCGTCAGATTTTGGTCAGCGTGAGCAGGGTTATATTGTATTGATAGGTAAACAGGTTGTAGAAATAAATATGCCGCAACATGAATCAGACAAATAATGAGATAGCGGTAATTTCAGACAATAAAAAAGCCGGAAAACCGGCTTTTTTATTTATTTCACCGATTGTATTAATAGGTGAAAAAGCGCTTGTTAAATTTCAGTCTGGCAGCCCTGGTTTCGCCTTCAGGCATTATTTTTATATCAAATTTAAGAAATTCACCATCACTTATTTTTGCTTCCGCCAGATAATAAATGGCTGTACCTTCAGTAATTTCCTTAAATTCAAGCTGTTTTAATTGACCTGTCAGGTTGCTTGCATGGCCTGTGACTTTAGAACTTGTTGGTTTGCCTGTGGTGTTCATGACTTTTTTTAATACGGCAATATTGACAAGAATACGGTTGCTGGCGCGTGCCAGGCCATATTGTTTGGCGACTTCAGGAGAAATTGTGTCACTTCTGAAGGCATTGTAATGTACAACATAATCACCAAATTCCATTGAACTTTCGGCGTAGCTATTTAAGCTGGCAAGAGATATAAAAAGAATAAATAGTGTTTTAAAAAGTTTGTTGATCAGGTTATGCATACATACTCCTCGTGGTGTGTCGCTTTTGTTGCTTTTGTTATTGTTGGCCCAGAGCTATTGTTGACCCATTGCTTATCTTTAATATTATATATTTAAAAATGAGACCTTTATAGTACTAATTTAGTTCAAGCCAGGCAAATAAGTATTTATTGACTGTTTTTGATAGTTTCTATTAAGTGCTGGCCGATACAGTGAAAACGCCAGCCCTGGGTGACAGCTAAACTACCCGGTTGGGGCTGGTCCTGTGTTTCCTGCTCGGTGGCATGCCCGTTGGTGTGCTTGTGGGTGTGAAGCAGGATAAGGTTTTCCAGATCTTTTTTTGAGCTTAATATTGTGCCTGATATCTTTAGTTCTTCAGCTTTTTTATTGACGATGTGTTGCAGGTCTTTCAGTAACTGCTTTTGTTGATTATCTAAAACATTAAAACGATTGTCTGGCCACGTATCTGCTGGAGACTGTAATGCTGCTACTATGGTTTTTAATAACTGCTGTCGCTCTTCATCGTTTAGCTTATATTTCCTGTCGATAAATAGATCGAGTGTAGTAATATTATCAGGTGGGTTAAGTGCGAGTTGAATGATTATGTCATCAGCGAGAATTCTTCTGCGCGTCTTATCTCTTTTCTGTGCAAGCTGCTCTCGCCATTGTGCCATTGATTGCACGATAGCAAGTATATTTCTATTTAATTTTGTTGTGCCTTTAACGCGTTTCCAGAGTTTATCTGTTGCAACCTGGAAATCGTTGTTGTCAGTTAATAAGTTTGAACAATCTTCTTCAAACCATCTTCTTCTTCCAGCATTATGTAGTTTTTTATCGAGTATGTGATACAGCTGGTAAAGATAATAAACGTCATCTCCAGCGTACTTGATTTGTCTGGCAGTCAAAGGGCGTTGCAGCCAGTTAGTTCGGGTTTGTGATTTATCCAGCTTGATGCCGAGTTCGTTTTCAACAAGTGAAGCATAACCAATTTGGTGGTGTTCGCTTAGTAAAGCACTGGCAATTTGTGTGTCATAAATTGATACCGGGGTTTCGCCAAGGTAATAAAATAACACTTCCAGGTCCTGTGAACAGGAATGAAAAACTTTTATTAAGTGTTGATTGAGAAAAAGTTTGTGTAATGCTGGCCTGGCATCAAAAGCTAACGGGTCAATACAGGCAAGAATTGTATCAGTTGCAATTTGAACCAGTGCAAGCTGGGGATAGTAGCTTGTTTCGCGAAAAAACTCGGTGTCAACAGCAATTAGTTTATCATTACTCAATCGTGTGAGCAGTTCATCCATATGAGCAGATGATTCAATAAGTTCAGGCGTCATATGGCAGTGAATAGCGAGTAGTTGCGGGTTTTACTTAGCTTTTGGCTTCAAGTAGTTCGATTTCATAACCGTCAGGGTCAGTGACAAAGGCCAGTAATGTCGTTCCTGCATTCATCGGGCCTGGTTCGCGGATTATCCTGCCACCGGCTGTGCGGATTCTTTCTGCGGCCTGATAAACATCGTTGACCTCAATTGCAAGGTGGCCAAATCCTGAACCCAGGTCATAATGATCAGTGTCCCAGTTGTAGGTAAGTTCCAGTGCCGTGTGATTTTTTTCATCGCCGTAACCCAGGAAAGCCAGGGTGAATTTGCCCTCAGGGTAATCTTTCTGACGTAATAAAGTCATACCAAGTATTTCGGTATAGAATTTTATCGATTCCTGCAGATTGCCTACACGCAGCATAGTATGGAGTAGTCTCATAACGCCTTATAAATAGTAACTGTGTTGATGCTTATCTTAACTTATAATTGGTTATACTACCCTGAAAAAATAGTGATGAAAATTAGAGAAAATATTTATGGATTTTTTATTTAACGCCAAAACATTTAGAGATTTGCTTCATACTGCCGTGGCGGACTATCTGCAAGACGACGATCTGAATGATTCAGAGCTGGATAAAGATAATATGAACTTGCCGAAAAATTTGCTTATTGCTATGGACCAGGCAATTGATGTGATGGTTAGGGCTGATGCGGGTGGTACAGTACAGAATAATATGAGTACTGAAAGTGCCGGCCAGCTTGAAGAGGAGGAGGTTAGCCGGATCGGGCAATATGTACTGGATTTACTCGATGGCATAGTAGCGTTTGTGCAGAGTAAAACCGGTGAGGAGGACCGGGATCTGCTGCGCCTGAGCCTGCCAGTATCATTATGGGTGGCGCGCCATGGTGGCAAATTGTCACAGATTGATATGACGGTTAATTCTCTGGCGGGTTATGCCAATGAAACCACAGAATCGCAAAAACTTGCGGAATTGAGTGCAGTAATAAAAGAAATTATTGATGCCTGCGATGATGAAATTCGCCGTGATCTTGAACAGACCAACATGATGCGGCCATGGCGAATCCTGAACCTGAATTATGGCATTGTTGCTACACGCAGCCATCAACCAGAACTTATCGAGCAGGCGTATGAAACATTGATAAAAAATTTACCTCAGGATGCACGTGAGTTTTTTAAACAAGGTGCGCAGCAAATGGACATTGTTGGTTATCCTGATGAAGTGCGGCAGGTGGTTGAACGCTACAATAAAATGTGGGGTGCTGAGAGTTTGTTGCATTAAGAAAATTATAACTGTCCACAGATGAACGCAGATGGACACAGATAAGAAAACTTTGATTTTTATCTGCGTTTATCTGCGTTCATCTGTGGATTTAATATTTTTAAAGTTTTATGTTTTGTGCGGATAAAATCCCGGTGAGGTACGTGCAGTAAATCGGCCAGGCGCCGTAACAGATGTTCTTCGTATTTGTCCAGGTTGTCATCAGCATAGGCCAGTTGCCACAGGTCTTCTACCAGGTTTATTTTTTGTTGTTGTGTGTAATGCTCGTTGAGCAGGGAGGTGAATGAGTAATAGTCTGTTGCTTCGTGTTTTTCGTTATGAGCAAGATCAATTAATGCTTCGATTTCAGTTGTGTCCAGCTTGAATCGTTGTTTGAGGATGTGGCGTAATTTTTCATCTTCCTCGCTAGTGACCCGTTCGTCTACATGTAACATTTCTACCATTAAAGCTGCCGTAGCCATTTGTAGACGGCGTTCCAGTGGTATGGTGTCTTTAGTATCCTCGCTTAAATATTGATTAAAAAACCGCTGTAATTTTGTAAGCATATTTATTTGTCCAATAAGGCTAATGCTGTTTCAATCTGCTGTTTACTGAAGCCATTTAGTTGGTGTTTGCCTATCAGCAGTACCGGCAGGCCACCGCCGTATTTCTGGTACAGCTGTTTTCCTGTCGTTGTATTTTCCATGTCGTATTCGCAGTAATAAATATTGTTGTGCTGAAAATATTCTTTGGCCTTGTAACAGTAGCTGCACCACCAGGCGCCTAACATAATGACATCGGGTTTTTTGGCAATAATTTCGGGAGTACAGTCAATGGTGTTGATTACTTCATGGCGGCTGAAGAAGATGAGGCCGGTAAACAGGAATATTATGAAGAACAGGCCGCTTATCTTACGAACAGGTCCTTTATGTTTTTCAGGGTTTTGTTCTGATTCTGCCCTGATATTTTCCTGGCTAGTTTGAAGTTCGCTCGGTTTGTTCATGGTCTGTAATAAGTTAACGCATTAACCGTGAGACCAGTATTATGCGAACAGGTTCGATGCGAGTTTTTTAGTATATGTAAGCAGGTTAGATCAGCATGGCTGCCCAGCATGACTGCCACACCGGGCAGCCATGCTGGGCAGCCATGTTAGTAGTTTGATGCATTAATAGGGACGTTGATACTGTCTCTGGTACTGGCGTAATTGAGATATAAAGTGGCGGCGATAGTAGAGTACTGCACTGGAGCCATTGGCTTTAATATCAATTATTTTCCAGTTATTTCCATCATCTCGCATACGAAAATCCAGTTCCACGACTGGTGAGTCCGGGCGATAGACATTGGTGCTGACAAAGACTTCAGAGCCGCCTCTAAAACGTGCAGGAGAGAATTGCACACGTGTATTACTTGCATCAAAACTTCCCAGATGTCTTGCCAGGCTGGAGAGGAATGTTTCGCGTAAATTGCGTTGAAAATCGGCTTTGTCCTCATCCGACATGTTGCGGGCATAACGTCCGGTAATCCAGTGGGACATGTTGTCAAAATCAAAATGAGGTATAACTTCATTTTCGATAAAGCCACGCAGTTTTACAGGGTTTATTTTGTCCGAATTACTGCTTAATGTTGTTATTTTATCCAGGGTAACTTTAATAACATATCCAGGATCATCTGACGTAGGTTCTATTGAGTTGTAGGCAAAAGACGGCAGTGCAAGCATCATTGAGAAAAATGCAAGCAAAACATGAGACTGCCACTGAAGTTGTTTGGGAAGTTGTTTAGTTATTATTCTCATTATGGTGTTATACCTTTTTTAGTTGAGTTAATTATAAGGTGGCGTAGCAAATTATGCGATATGATAACAGGAATACGTCTGGATACAACCGCTATAAAGTGCTGATCTGAAACAATAACAGTAGAATCTCTGGTGTTTTTTGATGTGCCAGACAGGTGCTTTTCGATGGGGAAATTCAGGCCAGTATAGTTAGGCCGGTAGTAATTCAGGCTAGTAAAATTTAGCCTAGTAGAATTTAGCCTAGTAGAATTTAGATCGGGGAATACGTTTTATTTTTACCTTACCGGTTCTGCCGAAAACAGTTACACGGGTGATTATTGGTGAATTACTACGGCAGTGGTCTTCAAAAGGTGTGCGTTGCTGAATATCAACATCATCATGGCTTACCGAAAATGCTGATGATATTGAGGCGCCGCAGTCACCATCTAAATCGCGATTAAATACCTGGGGCTCCAGTGTAATGGTGTATCCACCTGTGCTAAGCACACATTGTTTGATGATTTTTTTTGTTCGTACAATACGAGTGCCTTCAGTTTGATTGTTGATTTCAACTAAATCCCAGGGTGAATAAGTACCATTTTTATCTGAATACTGGTAACCAGCACCTTCATCACTGTGTATCAGGGAATTTGTCAGGGTAATAATGTCGGCTTCAGGATTGCACTTGTAGGTTACCAGGGGATAGGTCGCTTTAGCTGCATAAGTTTCTGCTGCATATGTAGCGACAACGAATGCAAGCATTAGCAATTTTAGTTTTGTCATAACTAGGGCACCTCTGATTAAGTCTATTATGCTTCTGGCTTACAGGCTTGTTCGTAATCAAGGCAGTATTTTGAAAGCATGTAGATACCTGGTGAAAAATTCTAATGCAGAGTACGGACAAGCCTGTAAGCCCCTCCGGGCGCGGCCTGAAGAATACATCTGCCACGTTACAAAGCTTGCTAAGGACTAAGGCCATTAACTTCACTTTGTGCCTTGCATCTGCACCCTTCAGGTCACGCAGAAGCATAATAGACTCAATCAGAGGTGCCCAGACTCATAAACAGGTTGAACACATTTGACGATATCTGTTGAAACTTTTAGTCGAGTATAGCCAATAACAACATGTTTTCTTAACTTTTTGATAAATAAGGTATAAAGAATGCAGAAAAGGCAGCTTATGTAGTTATTGCTGCTGATAATAATAATCGTATTTTTGCAGCACGCCTATCATGAAACTCCATGCTTCATTGTAGGTAAGACCGCTTTTCTCAGGAATGATGATTCTTATATAAAGTTTTTCAGGGTATTTCTTTTTAAGTTTGGCCAGTTTTGTGTGTAGTTGTTTTTCTGTGAGCAGCGTGTAATCGTCATCACCGGCATCTTTGAAACGGATACGCTTCTTGCCTTTGATACGTTCATAATTAACACTGACAATATATTTACCTTTGGTGCTGCGGGCGGGTTTAATTAATTTATCGTATTTGACTTTCAGCGAGCCGAAGTCATCTTCCAAAGCAGACAGTTGTTCTGATTGACTATCGCGTTCCTGAGTAAGCACTATAATTTTCTGGCGTTCTTCCTCGAGCTCACTTTGTTTTTTCTCAACATCAATAGTTAACTGTGATAGGTTATTTTGTATTGCTGAAAGCTGGACGTTTAAATCGGCAATTTTGGTGTCATTAATGTCGAGTGAATTCTGTAACTGCTGTTTCTCAGATAAAATAATAACAATTTGTTTTTCTTTATTTTCAAGTTCGATATTCAACTGATTGGCCTGCTCGTTAGCCTGCATCATTTGCATGCGTAACATTGAGATTTCATTTTGCGCCTGTGCCAGCTGTTCTTCTAAGGTGGCGTTTTCCAGCGATGTGTCGTAAATGATTTTTTCAGCCTGTTCTTCAGCGGCCATGCTGCTTCTCAGTTGGTCGAGCAGCTCCCAGTTTTTTACCATCAGTATCATGGATGTCAGTAAGAAGATAATGACAATGACCATCATTATATCGGTGAATGCCGGCCAGAAGCTTTCGTTGCTTAACTGTCCGCGGCGCAAATCAATAAATTCTTCGTTCACGTAATATCTCTTTGCTAATCATTAATAATAAAGGCCAGAATAATAAAAGCCTGGGCTTGACCGTTATAAACGGAAGCCATTACGTAACAGTGATTTAATTTCTTCAATATCCATGCTTAACTGTGTAATGCGTTCAGCATAAGTATTGGTTATTGTACTGAGGTGACGACCTGCCACCGAAAAATCACCCTGTGTCTGTGCCATGACCTCAGCTGCATCACGCAATGCTCTCACCAGGGTGCCTACTTCATGCAGCATGCTATCGGTTTGATAGGTGAAACGCGGCATGATGTAAAGTGTGGTTGCCTGCTCAATGCCGCTTAACAGTTCAGTTTGTACATCGGTTAGTTTCATATAGAAATAGCCGAAAAATAAATAACACAGAATGGCGGTTGTTGTTGTTGAAAGTGCGGTAGACATGCCATGAATAACAATGCTCATGCCGCTAATACCGTCAGAGCTATCTATGATGTTAGATGCGCCGATCAGGGCTATCGATAATGAAATGATGGTGCCAAAGACACCGGTAAGAATGAGGATGTTGCTGATAAAACGCGGTAGGCTTAAACGGGTGGTTTCCGTGGCCAGCAGTGTTGACGCTAATGCACTGTGATTGACTGCAACATTATGTTTGCTTATTTCCAGTACAGAAACATAACGATTATAGATCAGGGATTTTTTGCTAATACGTTCGGTCGGTAGTTTCTGGCTGTCCTGCATATTTTTTATAAATCGAGTCAGCGCGATTTCTTCTCTGCTATATCGTAAAACCAGCAGCACGAGTCGAACAACGCCTACCAGAAACAGTAACATAATGCCGCCATTGACGATATAACCGACATTGGTAGGCTGGTTTTTGATGTAGAAATTAATCAGGAATTCATGATTAAGAAGTATTAAAAAACCAGACAATACCGATATCATCAAAAACTGGAATAATACGCTGCGACTGTAATTTTCTTTATACTGGACCATATTCGTGCCTGCTTATTAGCAAAATGTGTAATACTTCAAAACCTCTGCCTTCAAAAGACTTTGATTTCGAAAGTATGCCAATTGTACACCAGATGTATATTAGCGAAAGGTAATAAGTAAACTTTTCAAAAGGTTTTCACAACGGACTCTTTTGCAAAAAATGTGTTCTCGCAGAGACGCAAAGCTCACAAAGAAATGCTGTTTATTCATTATTATTCTGGCCAAAATTAAAACCGATAGAAAGACGGTGTTCAGGGCTGTTGTTTTTAGTTACTTCATGACGAACATCAGGTTTAAAAAAGATAAAGTCGCCGGTCCTTGACTGGATTTCAATTTTTTTCTGCCCGGAATTGTCCTCGTCGTCATATATGATTAAATTCCCCGAGTTATCCGGTACATTGATGTAATATACGCAGGACAATAGCTCATCGTCATCATCATGTGTATGTAATGTCGTTGTCGACCCCGGCGGCATGTAGTTAAACCAGTAACCGGCACGTAAATTTGTAACATTAAGAATGTTTTCTGCTAGTCCTGTTGCCTCATTAATCAGTGTTTTCAGCGCTGGAATATGCTGCTCGTT
Organism: uncultured Gammaproteobacteria bacterium; assembly: GCA_963768215.1. Lineage (GTDB taxonomy): Bacteria > Pseudomonadota > Gammaproteobacteria > SZUA-229 > SZUA-229. Next base: position 9,865 of record CAVYHW010000002.1, on the reverse strand, counting down.
TAAATAAATATTTTCATAACGGCCTTCAAATAAATGTGTTTTCCGTACATCGGCATGGTTATGATATTTTAAAAAACCTTTTTCAATATCGGGATTGATATTGGGCGCGTTTTTAGAAGTGATTTTGTGATAAATTTCCAATTGTGCAGGTAACTACAACTCAAATTAGAATTACTTCCTGTGCATAATTATATAACGCGCGAAAACCGCGTATTTTCTTTTTCCTGTAAATAACGGTCGAACAGCATACAGATTGAGCGTGTTAGTAATCGCCCTGTAGTAGTAATTGTTATCCTGTCTGTTTCAATTTCGAGTAAACCGTCGTCGGCCATTTGCTGCAGACCTTCCATTGATGATTTGAAATAGGTTTTAAAGTCAATTCCCCATTTCTTTTCCAGTTCCTTTATGTCCAGCTTGTTGTTGCATGTTAACTGAGTAATGACTTCGGCACGCAAAACATCATCAGCCTCAAGTTCGATACCACGAAAAACAGGAATTTTATTTTGCTTCAGACAATTTTCATACTCATCTATTGTGCGTACGTTCTGGCTGTAGTTATTACCGATGCGACTGATCGCGGTGACTCCCATGGCAATCAGGTCACAATCAGCATTGGTAGAATATCCCTGAAAGTTACGATATAAGCTGCCTTCCTGTTGCGCTTTAACCAGAGAATCGGACTGTTTGGCAAAATGGTCCATACCGATATATGCGTAACCCGCATTCTGCAGTTTATCGATGCACAGTTGCAGGATGTTTAGTTTCTCTTCGGGTGATGGCAGGTCTTCTTCGTTGATACGGCGTTGCGGCTTAAACATTTGTGGAAGATGGGCGTAATTATAAACGGCAAGGCGATCTGGACTTATTTCGATAATGGTGTCCAGTGTTTGCGAAAAGCTGTCCATGGACTGGTTTGGAAGGCCGTACATTAAATCAATATTGATTGACAGGAAATCCAGCTTACGTGCATCGATAATGTGCTGTTTAATTTGTTGTTTTGACTGTACTCGATTTACCGATTCCTGGACATTCGGGTCAAAGTCCTGCACACCAAAACTAATTCGATTGAAACCCTGGTTTCTTAAATTTTTCAGGCGTTGCTGGTCTACTGTGCGCGGGTCGACTTCAATACCAAATTCAACTTCGTTGCCTGCAGCAACATTAAAGTTTTCGCGAATGCATTCGGTGATTTGGTGAATTTCCTCATCGCTAAGAAATGTAGGTGTGCCGCCTCCCCAGTGTATCTGTGTTACCTGCCTGTCTTTAGCAAACAGTGCACCCTGTAATTTAATTTCCTGTTTAAGCAGTTCGATATAGTGTATCGCTTTGGATTTGTCTTTGGTAATGACTTTGCTGCAACCGCAGTAATAACAGATCGTATCGCAAAATGGAATGTGTAAGTACAGTGAGAGCGGAGAAGGGATGGGGTCTTCATTACTGTTTTTGACCCAGTTTAGATAATCATCCGCATCATAATCTGTGGTGAATTGAACAGCGGTTGGATACGATGTGTAACGTGGTCCAAACGTATCGTAACGACGAATTAACTCTTTGTTAAAGACAACTTTGTTATACATATTATAAGACTTACTATATGAGTAAGTGCCAGTGCTGTTGTTAAATTAGTATAATATGAGATAGCTGTTTTTTCTGGCATGATCTATATCAAAATGGGTGTATAAAATGAAAAAAGTCAGCTGTTGTCACTTCAGGTCATTGCGCTAGGCATATATGATATTTTTTAAGTCCTTGATAAGTATTTCTTTGTCCTGTTTGTTAAGAAAAGAACCCAGTTCCAGTTCTTTGCCGTGAGAGCGAATATATATTCGTTTGGGGTATCCTCGAATTGTTGGCTGTTTGACAAATATTTTTGTCCACAAACGGTGGTATTTCCAGGACTTTTCAGCATGATAGCGACCACGTTCGACAACTACGGTGGTTTGATCAAAAGTGATAATTTCTGTGCTGTTATTGGCGCGTGCGCGCAGATATAGGCAGGTAAACAAAACAAAAATCTCCAGGCCGGAAAAAGGGAAAAAAAGCCATAACCCTAGAAGTGCATAATATGCTGATATAAAAAAGAGTATAAATGCCAGGGAGCCGAGAATTAGCATATTAAATTGCCAGCTGGCAGAGTTATTGGGTTTAAGTACGATGGTGGTTAAACCTGTGTTTTCGTTGATGCTGGTTTCAACCATAGTATGTCGACATAGTATTAATCAGGATTGTCTTAACATTGATAGTTTATGTTTTTTTACACGATAGAGAAATACATCACAGCACAAGTTATATTCATGGGTTATATTTACAGGTTATATTTTTTTAGGCGGTACAAAAAAGCATCACGACTTAGGCCAAGAAGTTTTGCGGCCCTGGACTTGTTCCCGCCTGAATAACTAAGTGCCTGTTTTAGCAGGTCTATTTCCAGCGACTCCATGTTGATGCCGTGTTCAGGCAAGGTGTATCCTGAACTGCTGGAGGGTTTGCTCTCACGAATAGCTAAAGGCAGGTTGTCTTTATTGATGACTTCGCCGGGTAGCAGGACGGAAACATGGGCGCAGACATTTTTTAGTTCACGAATATTCCCCGGCCATTCATAATGTTTTAACTGGTAGAGTGCATCCTGACTGAGCCTGCATGCTTCTGTCTGGTTAGCCTGGGCAGCCTGTTGTAAGAAATGTCTCGCCAGCTCGGGAATATCACGTCGCCGTTCTCGTAAGTTAGGAAGGCGCAAAGAGACAACGCTTAAGCGATAGAATAGATCCTGACGAAACTTGCCTTCATTGATCAGTTGCATCAGGTTACGGTTGGTGGCCGCTATAATTCTTACATCAACAATTTCTCTGTGGTGTGAACCAAGAGTCTGGCATTCACCATTTTCAACAAATCGTAATAACTTGGCCTGTAAAGCGACCGGCAGTTCACCTATTTCGTCAAGGAAAAGTGTGCCGCCTTTTGCTTTTTGTACATAACCTTCTTTTTTTTCATCAGCGCCGGTAAAAGCGCCTTTTTCATGTCCAAAGAATAATGACTCAACCAGCTCTGCCGGCATTGCGGCACAGTTAACAATAATGAATGGTTGATCAGCGCGTTTGCTGCTTTTCTGCAATGCATGCGCCATGAGCTCTTTCCCTGTTCCTGTTTCACCTTCAATCAGGATGTGCACATCGGCTGCGGCAAGAATTTGTGCAGTACGAATGACAGACTCTAAAGCGGGTGAATGTCCGATAATAGAACTGAAAGCATCATTGTTGCTAAAGTTAAACATGCTGTTAATGTATTAATGGTGATGATGTTCCATTGGAATAAACAGGCTGCCAATGGCCATTACAATGATGAGCAAACCTACAACCTGCCTGGCACGTGCTGAATGTGCAAAGCGGGTGAGCCATGATGTCATAAACCCTGCAGTAATCAGTGTCGGCAGAGTTCCTAAACCAAAAACCAGCAAGGTGAGTGCACCATGAACTGCATCACCAGCGGTCAGCGCCCAGATAAGAACAAAATAGACCAGTCCACAGGGCAGCCAGCCCCAGATAAGCCCGTAAGCCAGAGCTTTAGGTATGGAAGCGACAGGCACGAGTTTTCTGCCAATGGGTTCAAGGCGCTTCCACACCGGGATACCAATCTTTTCAACGCTGGCAAGTTGTGGCAGCCAGCCAGTCAGGTATAAACCGATGGCGACCATCATAAAAACGCCGATTATTCTTAATATGGCATGCCCCTGATCAAAGCCTGCAGATTGTAATACGCTGGTGCCTACTGCGCCGGCAATCAGCCCGGCAAGACCGTAGCTGATTAAACGTCCAAGGTTGTAAGTCAGTACAAAAGTAAATAGCTTTGGTTTGTTGTTTCGTATTTCAACAGGCAGGCTGAGACTTAAAGCGCCAATAATGCCGCCGCACATACCAATGCAGTGAAGGGTGCTAAATAAGCCAAGTAAAAAGGCCGAGGTCAGGGTAATGGGATCGTTCATAAGATAGAAGTTGGCAGTTTTAAGTTGACAGTATGAAGTTTAAAGATAAAACGGTTAATGCTTATTTTGTAGCCCACATGTCGTATTCGTCGGTATCAGTGATTTTGACCTGTATTATATCACCTACTTGATAGTTAGTATTTTTCGGTGCTTCAATATAAACCAGGCCGTCGATGTCCGGTGCGTCAGATGAGGTGCGGGCAATAATTACATTTTCTGCCGTATCAATTGCATCAATGATGACATCACGGGTTTTGCCGATGTTCTGCTTTAACTTGTTGGCGCTAATGCCTGCCTGTTTTTCCATAAATCGAGCCACACGTTGCTGTTTAACTTCTTCTGGCACTTTTCCTTCAAATTCATTGGCTCTGGCACCCTCAACATCTGAGTAGGCAAAACAGCCAACACGATCAAGTTGTGCTTCATCAAGAAAATCGAGCAGTTGCTCAAAGTCTTCTTCAGTTTCACCGGGAAATCCTGCAATGAAGGTACTGCGTATGGTTAACTCAGGGCAGATTTCACGCCATTGATTGATACGCTGCAGGGTGTTTTCAGAGGAAGCCGGGCGTTTCATGGCTTTTAATATTTTAGGGCTGGCGTGCTGAAACGGGACATCCAGGTAAGGCAGGATTTTACCTTCAGCCATCAGAGGAATGATTTCATTGACATGGGGATAAGGGTAGACGTAATGCAGGCGTACCCAGAGTCCAAGCCGGCTTAAGGCTTCACATAGTTCTGTCATGCGGGTTCTTACCGGCATGCCATTGTAAAACTCGGTTTTGTATTTAACGTCAACACCGTAAGCACTGGTATCCTGTGAGATGACCAGCAGTTCCTTAACCCCTGCTGCTGCTAATCTTTCCGCTTCGGCTAATACATCATTTACCGGACGGCTGACAAGATCGCCGCGCAAGGATGGAATAATGCAGAAGCTGCAACGATGATTACAACCCTCGGATATTTTCAAATAAGCGTAATGTCTGGGTGTAAGCCGGATACCCTGTGGTGGCACCAGGTCAACGAAAGGGTCGTGTGCGGCGGGCAGGTGTTTATGTATCTCCCTCATGACCTCGTCAGTGGCGTGCGGTCCGGTAACCGCAAGTACATTGGGGTAGTTCTGTTGAACGATGTTACCTTTTGCACCGAGACAGCCGGTGACAATGACCTTGCCATTTTCATCGAGCGCTTCACCGATAGCATCTAAAGATTCTTCAATAGCTGCATCAATAAAGCCACAGGTATTAACTACTACCAGGTCGGCGCCTTCATAACTGGGCGAAATTTCATAACCTTCAGCACGAAGTTGTGTGAGAATATGTTCTGAGTCCACCGTGGCTTTGGGGCAGCCGAGACTGACAAAGCCGACGCAGCCTGCTTTATTTATAACGTTTGTAGACATGTAAGATCTGTGTGTGTAAAAAGTGATATTTTACATTAAAAGATAGTTGGCAGTTGGCAGTTGGCAGTTATCAGTAAAAACAACAAAACTATCGGTAATTGTTAAAATAACTGCCAACTGCCAATGCCAACTGATAACTATATTTTTATGAATGAAGAACGTTTCGGATCCCTTGCTCGTCTTTATGGCGATGTGGAGCTGCAGAAAATTCAGCAAGCCCATATATGTGTAGTCGGCATTGGAGGCGTTGGTTCCTGGGCGGTTGAGGCATTAGCACGCTCTGGTGTTCAGCGCTTGACCTTAATCGACGGCGATGATATTTCTCGCAGTAATATGAATCGTCAGTGCCATACAATGGAATCAACCATAGGAAAAATGAAAACCGAGGTCATGAAGCAGCGTGTGCTGGATATTAATCCCGAGTGTCAGCTGCAAACAGTAGAACAGTATTTGAATGATGATAATATTTTTGATTTATTGTTAGCGGATGCTTCACAACCCTTTGATTGTGTTATCGATGCGATTGACCGTATCAAGCACAAGGCGCTTATTATTTATTTTTGTAAGCGAAACAAGCTTCCCGTGGTGACAACAGGCGGGGCTGGTGGCCTGCTTGACCCTTCGCTGATAGAAGTGAAAGATTTGTCACGCACATGGAATGATCCACTGGCTGCCTCCGTGCGTCTGGCGCTAAGACAGGTGCATAACTTTGCACGCAATCCTAAGCGCAGTTTTGGTGTGCCCTGCATTTTTTCTACCGAACAACAGCGTTATCCGGACAAAGACGGTAATGTAGGTTATCAGAAACCGGGCGTGGCCGGGTTGTCGCTGGACTGCAGTTTTGGTTACGGTTCGTCGGTGATGGTGACAGGCAGTTTTGGTTTTGCCGCTGCTGCAAAAGCGATTGAGTTTATATTGAAAAAATAAACTGCCGTTATTATGTTTTGAAATATATTGAGGTTAAAGCGTACTGTTAAATAGCAAAACCACGACCATAATAGTTACTGCGGCGACAAGAAAGTAGGGCAGCTTTAGACATATGCCAGGTAACTCAGAGCAATGCTCTTTTTGTTTACAGTTGTCACAAACTTTCATTCAATACTCCGCAATAAGTGGTACATTCCTGCGAGAGCCTGTCTGTTTACCGTTGGCACAGGCATCGCTCGTCAGGGTTTTCTACTGCATCCGTAATCGCACATACTAACGTATTTAGATCATCCGCACTAATACTTTGCATCACCTTGCTTAATAATTCTGGTGCTACACTGGCATAAACGTTACGACCATCTTTTAGCCGTATGGTTATACCGGCAGTATGAATATCTTTAGATGAACCTTCCTGTTTCTCTGCAAGGGTCTCTGTCCATATCCATTAATTCGTCGTAGTAATCTTCCAGTTTTTCAAGAATAACTTCGTCTGAATCTTCTGCGAGTCGAGCAGTAAAACATTCCTCTTCATGGTCAATTATAGGTTTAATTCCTGACGATAATGCAAACTTTTCAAATAAAGAACAGGTTTTTTCGTTAAAGAAAATATATTCGAGCATATGATGTGTATTTTTGATCTATGTCAAATTTAAAGTTAAAAATATAAGTATGGGTTAACATATTTTATGAGTATAACAAGAAAAAAGGCGATGAAAATTCATCGCCTTTAAATTCACTCCAGCCTCCCAGGCTTATTTTTATTTCCTTGAAATTTATTAACCCCAGTTTAATGCGCCACCCGTCTGATATTCGGTGACGCGGGTTTCAAAAAAGTTCTTCTCTTTTTTAAGGTCCAGTACTTCCGACATCCACGGGAACGGATTGCTGACGCCTGGATATTGTTCAGGTAAACCGATTTGCGAGCAACGGCGGTTGGCAATGAACTGTAAGTATTCTTCAAACATGGGTGCATTTAAACCCAGGATGCCACGCGGCATGGTGTCACGTGCATATTGTGTTTCAATATCGACCGCTTCTCGAATAAGTTCGACCATTTCCTGCTGGAATTCTGCCGTCCATAAGTGCGGGTTCTCAATTTTAATTTGATTGATAACATCGATGCCAAAATTCATGTGCATGGATTCATCACGCAAAATATACTGGAACTGTTCGGCAACGCCGGTCATCTTATTTCGGCGTCCCATGGACAGGATCTGGGCAAAGCCGACATAGAAGAATATGCCTTCAAACACAACATAGAAAGCGATCAATTCACGCAGTAACTTCTGATCATTTTCAGGCTCGCCGGTGTGGAAGTTCGGGTTTGCCAGATGCTGTGTGAAAGGCAGAGCCCATTCAGCTTTTCGAGCAACAGCGGGTAATTCGCGGTACATATTAAAGATTTCACCTTCATCGAGTCCCAGTGATTCTACGCAGTATTGATAGGCATGCGTGTGAACAGCTTCTTCAAAAGACTGGCGCAACAGGTACTGACGGCATTCCGGGTTGGTAATGTGTCTGTATACGGCCAGTACCAGGTTATTGGCAACCAGCGAATCTGCGCTGGCAAAGAAGCCGAGATTACGCTTGATAACAGTGCGTTCATCTTCGGTTAAACCATTCGGGTCACGCCATAAGGCGAGGTCGGCAGTCATATTGATTTCCTGCGGCATCCAGTGATTAGCGCAGCCATCCAGGTATTTTTGCCATGCCCAGTCATATTTAAAAGGCACCAGCTGATTTAAGTCTGCACGGCAGTTGATGATTTTTTTGTCATCGACCTGAATACGTGAAGCACCCATTTCAATTTTTTCCAGGCCGGTGCCTGTCAGATCAGTATTATCGGACTCTATTGCATCGATATAGGGACTGACCTGAGGCGCTGCACCAGCGGTTGCCATGAGCTGCTCATTTGAAACAATGCCATCACCTGCGTGAGGTGTTTTAGGTGTAGTGACTGCTTCTGTGCGTTCCAGTGTCTGTTTATTAATGACCTCATCAGCTGCTTCATTAGCCATACTATTTGTTTTGTTAGCAAACTGTGCAAAAGGGTCATTCCATAAATCAAGCATTATTTATTACCTCGGTATCTTTGTTTTTATTATTTATATCTTTGGTGGAAATATAGTGTTACTGGCAGGCCTCACAGTCCGGGTCCAGTATGGAGCATGCTTTCGGTGCTTCAGGAGCCGCATTCACCGTATTTTGTACTGCGTTGAGTCCACTGCCGCGACTGGCATCCATGGTTGATTTTTCAACGTGTGTTGCACCCATTGAGCGTAAGTAATAAGTGGTTTTCAGGCCGCGAATCCAGGCAAGTTTATACAACGCATCAAGTTTCTGGCCGTCGGGTTCAGACATATACAGGTTTAAAGACTGCCCCTGGTCGATCCATTTTTGACGGCGTGAAGCGGCCTCGACCAGCCAGCGGGCATCGATTTCAAATGCTGTCTGATATTGCGCTTTCAGGTCATCAGGCACACGGTCTATTTGCTGTACACTGCCATCGTAGTATTTAAGGTCATTTGCCATGACTTCATCCCACAGCCCGCGTTCGCGTAAGTCATTAATCAGGTAGGGATTGACCACAGTAAATTCACCGGACAGGTTCGATTTAACAAACAGGTTCTGATAAGTCGGTTCAATCGATTGACTGACACCGCAGATGTTTGAAATGGTTGCAGTTGGTGCGATCGCCATGGTGTTGGAATTACGCATGCCGATTTTCCGTACACGTTCGCGTAATGAGTCCCAGTCAAAGGTATAACTTCGATTAACTTCCAGATAGTTGCCACGGCCTTCTGCCAGGTAATCAATAGAATCTATAGGTAAAATACCTTTGCTCCACAGCGAACCTTCAAAACTGGAATAACGACCACGTTCTTCAGCCAGGTTGGTTGATGCTTTAATCGCAAAATAACTGATGGCCTCCATGGTGCGATCAGCAAACTCAATGGCCTGTTCTGATGCATAAGGTAAGCGTTGTTTATACAGTGCATCCTGGAACCCCATAATACCCATACCGACAGGTCGGTGACGCAGGTTTGAGTCACGCGCCTGTGGTACGCTGTAGAAGTTGTAGTCAATCACATTGTCCAGCATGCGCATAGCGGTACTGATGGTATGTTCTAACTTCTCGGTATCCAGTCCGGTTTCGTTAATGTGTGCAGGCAGGTTAACTGAACCTAAATTGCAGACAGCGATTTCCTGGTCACTGGTGTGTAACATGATTTCTGTGCACAGGTTTGAGCTATGTACCACGCCGACATGCTGATTGCTGTAACGCAGATTACAGGGATCTTTAAAGGTGATCCATGGGTGGCCTGTTTCAAATAACATGCTTATCATCTTGCGCCACAGTGCTGATGCCTTGATGGTTTTATGCACCCGCATTTCACCATTGGCGGCTTTTTCTTCGTATGCGATATAAGCTTTTTCGAATTTGTTACCGCAAAGCTCATGCAGTTCGGGTGTTTCATTCGGGCTGAACAGTGTCCACTCCTTGTCTTCGGCAACACGTTTCATGAACAGGTCAGGAATCCAGTTTGCAGTGTTCATGTCGT
>CAVYHW010000001.1:0-10366 GCA_963768215.1 uncultured Gammaproteobacteria bacterium | reverse complement strand
TTAATGTACCATTGCTAAGCAGTACCGGCCAAAATGTGTCTGATCCAATGCAGTCACCTGCTGTACAGCAGGCGGTAGCACAGGCTGAAGCAAAACTTAATGGTCGCGGACGTGTTTTATTAAGACCATCGGGTACGGAGCCATTAATTCGCGTTATGGTTGAGGGCGAAGATGATTCGTTAGTCTCTCAGCTGGTGAATGATATTGTTGCCCAGGTTACTCAAGCTGCTAAAGCAGCCTAAAAAAGTTGGCAGTTGGCAGTTGGCAGTTGGCAGTAAAAGCTCAAAACCAAATGCTTATGACAACTAAAACGATGCACAGTATATTTATAAGTACTAGATTTTCTTAAGGTTTCAAGTTTTTAACTGCAAACTGCCAACTGCCAACTGCCAACTTTCTCTATAAAATACCCGTTAGCATTATTGATTTATTGAGTGCTGACAGGTATCCTTCACACCCTTTGAAAACATATTGAAACACATAGAATTTATAGACGGAGAATATAATGCGTCAGGTGATGGTTGCTGGCAACTGGAAAATGAATGGTTCCAGTGAATCAGTTAAAGAATTGATGGCTGGTATTAAAGAAGGTTTGGCTTCTGTAACTAAGGCTGAAGTAGTTGTGTGTCCTCCTGCCGTTTACATTTCTCGCGTATCCGGCACGGCTGATGGTACGGCAATCAAAGTGGGTTCACAAAATGTCTGTGACGAAGACAAAGGCGCATTCACTGGCGAGATTTCTGCCGATATGTTGAAAGATGTTGGCTGTGAATATGCCATTATCGGTCACTCTGAGCGCCGTGCGCTTTATGCCGAAAGTGATGAGTTGATTGCCCGGCGATTTGCTGCGGCCCGCCGTAATGGTATTAAACCAATTTTCTGTATTGGCGAAACACTTGAAGAACGTGAATCCGGTGTTACCAATGATGTGTGTGCGCGCCAGATTGATGCGGTGATTGCTTTGGAAGGTGTTGAAGCGCTGGCGGACGGTGTAATTGCGTATGAACCTGTGTGGGCAATCGGTACTGGTAAAGTGGCGACACCTGAGCAGGCGCAGGAAGTACATGCTTTTATTCGCGGTAAAATTGCCGATCTAAACGTTGGTGTGGCTGATGGATTACGAATTCTTTATGGCGGCAGTATGAATCCGTCTAATGCGAAGGAACTAATTGGCCAGCCTGACATTGATGGCGGTTTGATTGGTGGTGCTTCATTGAAAGCCGAAGATTTTCTGGCAATTTGCCAGGCTGCTGAGTAACCTGGCCGCCGAGTAGCCAGGCCGCTGAATAATCTGGCCGCTGAATAAGTTAAGCCGTTCGGTTAGCGGTCCTATTAAGAGAGATTGATTTAGTGGATATTATACTTCTTGTATTACATGTTGTTTTATCGCTGGGGATAATTACCCTGGTGTTATTACAAAAAGGCGCAGGGGCTTCAGCGGGTGCTGCGTTTGGTGGCGGTGGCGCTGGCAGTGTGTTTGGTGCGACCGGTTCAGCTAACTTTTTAAGTAAAACTACCGCGATCCTTGCCATTGGTTTTTTTATAAACAGCCTGGCGCTGGCTTACCTGGCTGCAAATCGAGAAGTGAAAACAGACAGCGTTTTAGATGTTTTGACTGCGCCAGCGACAGAGTTAAGTGCGCCAGCTGAAGGGATGTCAGATGAAGGGCAGCCAATAGAGTCTGATGTACCAATGGCGGATATTCCTGCAGTAGACATCCCTGCAGCGAATGATATGCAGGCTGCGCCGGACCTTGATATGCCGCCAGCGGATGCGCCACTGCCTGCAGGTGAGTAGTTACAGTAGCCTGTAAACATCGCCGATGTGGTGGAATTGGTAGACACGCTATCTTGAGGGGGTAGTGGCGAAAGCTGTGCCGGTTCGACTCCGGCCATCGGCACCAACACAAAATGCACTTCAGGAAGTTAAAGCAGTAGTGCTGAAAAGTTTTAGCATGACAGGATGTGTTAGTCGTGACCTGCTTATTATTCAGGTCAAATCTTTATTAAAACATGAAGGGTAAAGGGTCGAGAAAATGCTCGAAAATTATTTGCCAGTACTGATATTTCTTGTGATCGGCATGATGGTCGGTGTTGGCGCTATGTTTGTTGGCGGTTTCGTACTGGCGCCTTCAAAACCTGACGCTGCCAAAAACTCACCCTTTGAATGCGGTTTTGAGGCATTTGAAGATGCGCGCCTGAAATTTGATGTGCGTTATTATCTTGTGGCTATCCTTTTTATCATCTTTGATCTTGAAATCGCGTTTTTATTCCCCTGGGCTGTTGTACTCGACAAAATTGGTTTATTCGGCATATTAGCAATGGCTATATTCCTTGGTGTTCTGGTAATTGGTTTCATCTATGAGTGGAAAAAAGGAGCACTTGAATGGGAATAGAAGGTGTTTTAGAGAAGGGGTTTGTCACCACATCTGCTGATAAACTAATTAACTGGGCGCGTACCGGCTCCATGTGGCCAATGACTTTTGGGCTGGCCTGCTGTGCTGTGGAAATGATGCAGGCAGGCGCCTCACGTTATGACCTTGATCGCTTCGGCATGCTGTTCCGTCCCAGCCCGCGCCAGTCAGATGTAATGATTGTTGCCGGTACATTATGCAATAAGATGGCGCCGGCCTTACGTAGAGTCTACGACCAGATGGCTGAGCCACGTTGGGTCATATCCATGGGTTCCTGCGCCAATGGCGGTGGTTATTACCATTACTCCTATTCCGTGGTGCGCGGTTGTGATCGCATTGTTCCCGTTGATATTTATGTGCCCGGTTGTCCACCAACAGCCGAGGCTTTGCTGTACGGTATCCTGCAACTGCAGAACAAAATTCGTCGCACTAATACTATTGCTCGTCAGCCGGTAGAAGAGCTGGCAGATAAATCCGCATAAGGCAGGGCTGAATGAACGTAGAAGAATTATCGCAGACCTTAAGCAGTACGTTTTCTTCAAAACTGCAGTCTAATGTGGTGACACAGAATGAGGTAACTGCTGAAGTTACTATTGAGGTTTCTGCTAAAGATGCGTCTGCTGTTTTTGCGGCCTTACGTGATGACCCTGCGCTTAAGTTCGAGCAGTTAATCGATGTTTGCGGTGTCGATTATTCTGAATACGGTAGCGTGGAATGGGCGACTGATGAAAGCACCTTCACCGGTTATAGCCGTGGTGTAGAGCCGGTTACCGGTGCGCGCTTACGCTTCGGTGACGATAAAGAATCAACCGAGTCAGGAAGGCCTCGTTTTGCTGCTGTCTACCACCTGATGTCGATTAGTCATAATCATCGCCTGAGAGTCCGTGTTTATTGTGATAACGATGCTGTACCAGTAGTACCTTCAGTAATAGAGCTGTGGCCATCAGCAAACTGGTTTGAACGTGAAGCATTTGATTTGTTTGGCATCATTTTCGAAGGCCATCCGGATTTACGCCGCATATTGACCGATTACGGCTTTGTTGGTCATCCATTCAGAAAAGACTTCCCGCTGGTTGGTCACGTTGAAATGATATATGACGAAGAACAAAAGCGTGTGATTTATCAGCCTGTCAGCATTAAACCGCGTGTGCTTGTGCCTCGGGTGATTCGTGATGATGGCCGCTTTGATGATGCATCTACAGAAGATGCAGGGTCAGAAGCGGTAGCGGCCGAAGATGCAAAGGAGAGCACAGATGCCTGAGATTCGTAACTATACTTTAAACTTTGGTCCACAGCATCCCGCAGCACATGGCGTATTACGCCTGGTACTGGAAATGGATGGTGAAGTGATTGAGCGTGCCGACCCACACGTGGGTCTGTTGCACCGTGCTACCGAAAAACTTGCAGAATCCAAACCATACAACCAGAGTATCGGCTATATGGACAGGCTGGATTACGTTTCCATGATGTGTAACGAGCACGGTTATGTGATGGCAATGGAAAACCTGATGGGCATTTCCGTGCCGGAGCGAGCACAGTACATTCGTGTCATGTTCGATGAAATAACACGAATTCTGAACCACCTGTTATGGATTGGCGCGCACGCACTGGATGTCGGCGCCATGACCATGTTCCTGTATGCTTTCCGTGAACGTGAAGATTTAATGGATGTCTATGAAGCCGTATCCGGTGCGCGTTTGCATGCAACTTACTATCGTCCTGGCGGTGTTGCGCGAGACATGCCTGACAGCATGCCGAAGTACAAAAAATCAAAATGGCACAGTCAGCGTGAAGTCAATAAATTAAATGAAAACCGTGAAGGATCACTGCTCGATTTTCTTGAAGACTTCACTAATCGTTTTCCGACTTATGTTGATGAATACGAAACGCTATTGACCGATAACCGTATCTGGAAACAACGTACGGTTGATATTGGCATCGTTTCTCCTGAGCGCGCAATGGCGCTGGGTTTTACCGGGCCGATGATTCGTGGTTCCGGTATTGCGTGGGACCTGCGTAAAAAACAGCCGTATGAAGTGTATGATCGTATGGAATTTGATATTCCCATAGGCACTAACGGCGACTGTTATGATCGTTACCTGGTGCGTATTCAGGAAATGCGTGAGTCTAACCGCATTATCAGGCAGTGTATCGAGTGGCTGCGTGAAAATAACGGGCCGGTAATAATCGAGAGCCATAAGATCGCACCGCCAAAACGCGAAGAAATGAAATCAGACATGGAATCGTTAATCCATCATTTTAAATTATTTACTGAAGGTTTCTGTTTGCCTGAAGGTGAAGCCTATGCCGCGGTTGAACATCCCAAAGGTGAGTTCGGCTGTTACCTGATTTCTGATGGCGCCAATAAGCCTTATCGTCTGAAAATTCGTGCGCCGGGTTTTGTGCATCTGTCTGCGCTTGATGAAATGGTGCGTGGCCACATGCTGGCTGACGTGGTGGCGGTGATTGGTACACAGGACATTGTATTTGGTGAGGTTGACCGCTAATGACTGCCCATACCGTAGACAATCGCATAGACAACACCATAGAAATGACACAACTATCACCTCATGCACGTGAAGAAATTGATGAGTTGTTATCGCATTTTCCGGCGGAGCAGAAAAAATCTGCGTTGTTAGGTGCGCTAAATATTGTGCAGCACGAAAACAAGGGTTTTCTAACTGAAGAACTGATGACCCTGGTGGCGGACTATCTCGATCTGTCAAAAATTGAAGTTTATGAAGTTGCCAGTTTTTATTCGATGTATGAGCTAAAACCGGTAGCGCGTAACAATGTCGCCATTTGCACCAATATTTCCTGTATGTTAATGGGTTCGCAAAGCATTGTTGATTTTGTTGAAAATAAGTTAGGCATAAAAGTCGGCGAAAGTACCGACGATGGACGTATCTATCTTAAAAAAGAAGAAGAATGTCTGGCTGCCTGTGCCGGTGGACCGATGATGCAGGTCAACCATGTTTATTATGAAAATCTTACCCCTGAAAAAGTGGGTGAGATCCTGGATAGTCTGGAGTAACGGGCCTGATGTCATCAACTAAGCCACATAGTAACCAAGTCAAACCCGAAGTCACCAGGCCAGCCGTTAATACCGGTAACGAGCAGGTGTGTTTCGCCACATTGCAGTTTGAAGAGTCACCGTGGTCATATGATAACTATCTGAAAACAGGTGGTTATATGGCATGGAGAAAAATTCTTAAAGAAAAAACTCCGCCGGAAGAGGTGGTTGAAGAGATCAAAAAGTCCGGTTTACGTGGCCGTGGTGGTGCAGGTTTTCCTACCGGATTAAAGTGGAGTTTTATGCCGCGTACCGCACCGGTACAAAAGTACCTGGTTTGTAATTCAGACGAGTCTGAGCCGGGCACCTGCAAAGACAGAGAAATTCTGCGTTACAATCCGCACGCCCTGGTTGAAGGTATGGCGATCGGTTGTTATGCCATGGGCGCAACTGCGGGTTATAACTATATGCGTGGTGAGTTTATGGATGAGCCGGCAATCCGTTTTAAACAGGCCTTAAAAGAAGCCTATGAAAAAGGCCTGCTAGGTGAAAATATTTTAGGCAGCGGTGTGAATATTGATCTGCATGCCGCTTTAGGTGCCGGCGCTTATATCTGCGGTGAAGAAACCGCATTGTTAAATTCGCTCGAAGGTAAACGCGGTTTGCCGCGCTATAAACCACCTTTCCCGGCAAACTTTGGTTTATACGGTAAACCCACAACCATTAATAATACGGAAACACTATCATCGATTCCTGCCATTATGCGTAACGGCGGGGAATGGTTCCAGAACCTGGGTATCCCTAACAGCGGCGGTGTTAAGCTGTTTTCTGTTTCCGGCCATGTCAATAAACCCGGTAATTTTGAAATTCCCATGGGCACATCCTTTGCTGATCTATTAGAGATGGCTGGTGGCGTAAAAGATGGTCGCAAGTTAAAAGCGGTCATTCCCGGGGGGTCATCGGTGCCTGTGGTACCGGGTGATATCATGATGCAGGCCAATATGGATTATGACTCCATTGTTGCAGCCGGTTCCATGCTAGGTTCAGGTGCGGTCATTGTCATGGATGAAACTACCGATATGGTGCAGGCGCTGCGTCGTATATCGCAGTTTTATTTTTCTGAATCCTGCGGACAATGTACGCCATGCCGTGAAGGCACCGGCTGGCTGTATCGAATGTTGACCCGTATTGTAGAAGGCAAGGGTGCCATGGCTGATCTGGATAAGCTGGACGATGTTGCCAGCAAGATTGAAGGCCGGACCATTTGTGCTCTGGGTGATGCGGCCGCAATGCCGGTACGCAGTTTCCTTAAACATTACCGGCATGAATTCGAATATTACGTTGAACATAAACACAGCATGGTGAAGGCGGCTTAAAAATGATTATTCCGCAAATGAACGCAAAGGGCGCAAATGCTGTTCAAAGGGTGATTTTTGACAGGATTGTTTTTGGCAGGGTTATATGTGTTTCTGATGTATTGTTTTTTTCGAGTAAAGGCTTTTCTTCGCGTTCATTTGCGTGTTTTGCGGCAAAAAAGGTTTGTCTGTTATGAGTGAAATGACAACTGAAGACATGGTGACGATTACTGTCGATGGGCAGCAGGTGCAGGCGCGTAAAGGCGCCATGCTGATTGAAGTGACTGACGCACATAATATAAAAGTACCACGTTTTTGTTATCACAAGAAACTGGCCATCTCTGCCAACTGCCGAATGTGCCTGGTTGAAGTGGAAAAGGCGCCGAAACCCCTGCCTGCCTGCGCCACACCGGTGATGGAAGGCATGGTTGTGCATACACAGTCAAAATATGCCAAAGATGCACAAAAATCGGTGATGGAGTTTTTGCTGATTAACCATCCTTTAGACTGTCCGATTTGTGACCAGGGCGGTGAGTGTGAATTACAGGATGTGGCTGTTGCTTATGGCGAGTCTGTATCTGAATATAGTGAAAGTAAACGAGTTGTATTTGATAAAAATATTGGTCCGTTAATTGCGACAGAATTGACCCGCTGTATTCACTGCACCCGTTGTGTGCGTTTTGGTAGAGAAATCGCAGGCTTGCGTGAACTGGGAATGACCGGACGAGGCGAGAATGCGCTAATTTCCACCTTTGTTGATGAATGTGTAAATTCAGAAATGTCAGGTAATGCGATTGATGTTTGTCCTGTTGGCGCCCTGACGGCAAAACCGTCACGTTTTAAAGGCCGCGCCTGGGAAATGATGCAGCATAAAAGCATTGCACCGCATGACTGTATTGGTTCGAACATTTATGTGCATACACTGCGCGGTGAAATTGTTCGTGTTGTGCCACGTGAGAATGAAGCCATTAACGAGGTCTGGTTGTCCGACCGTGACCGTTTCAGTTATGAAGGCATTGATACGGCCGACCGTTTGACCACGCCAATGATTAAACGTGATGGTCAATGGCAGGCCGCAAACTGGGATGAAGCATTGCAGCTGGTCGCCGACAAGTTTAAATCCGCTGCTGATAAGCAGGCAGCATTAAAGGCAAAACAGACGGCGATAGCTACTGAGGTTGCCGAAAAAGCGGATACCGAAGACAGTGCTGAAACAGTAGAAACTGTTGACGAAGAAGCCGTGGCAGAAATGGCAGCATTAGTTTCTGCGAATTCTACTTTAGAAGAGCAATATTTAACGCAAAAATTACTGCGTGGTTTAGGCAGTGGCAATATAGATTTTCGTTTACGCCAGTCTGATTTTTCCGATCAGGATATTGCACCTGTGATGCCGTGGCTGGGTCAGAACATAGCGCAGCTTGAAAAACTTGATGCCGCTTTATTCATCGGTTCCAATGTTCGCAAAGAGCAACCAATAGCTAACCTGCGGTTACGCAAAGCAGCGGTCAATAATCATGCGCAGATTTCTTTCCTGAATCCACGTAAATATGATTTTAATTACCCCGTAGCAAACAACCTTGCAGTTGCACAGCAGTACATGGTGGCGGAGCTGGCGGCTATTGCAGCAGCAGTGTACCAGTTAAGCGGCAACGCATTACCAAAGAAACTATCTGCTGTGGTTTCAGCAGCGCAAACCAGTGCATCACATAGAGCCATTGCTCAGCAACTGATGGACGCAAAGGCTGCCACCGTTATAATCGGCAATATTGCACAAATGCATCCACAGTTTTCTGCATTACGTGTGTTGGCAGAAGCCATTGCACAACAGACAAACAGCATTTTTGGTTATTTAACCGATGGCTGCAATGCGGCAGGCGCCTGGCTGGCCGGTGCAGTCCCTCACCGTGGTGCGGGGTGTGTAACAGAAGATGTTATTACCGGTAAAAATCTTGCAGAGATAAACAAAGAAAAGCTTGCCGCGTGCCTGTTAGTGAATATTGAACCGGACACGGATGCAGTAAATGCAGGTGAATTAATGGCGACATTGAACGCTGCTGATTTTGTGGTTTCAGTGTCTTCATATAATTCTGCATCACTGAAAAAGGTTGCCGATGTTATGTTGCCAGCAGCGAACTTCACAGAAACGTCAGGTACCTACGTGAATGCAGAAGGTTACTGGCAAAGCTTCAAAGGCGTGCTTGAGCCAAAAGGCGGGGCGCGCCCGGCATGGAAAATTTTGCGTGTGCTGGG
The DNA here is from genome assembly GCA_963768215.1 of uncultured Gammaproteobacteria bacterium. Lineage (GTDB taxonomy): Bacteria > Pseudomonadota > Gammaproteobacteria > SZUA-229 > SZUA-229. Next base: position 1,335 of record CAVYHW010000001.1, on the reverse strand, counting down.
TAACCTGACAGGGCTTGCTGGTTTTGACTATTTTTCTTCAGAGGAGGTGAATATAGAACTGCGTTCTTTGTGTAAATCCATTGAATTATCTAACGCTATAGATAAGGCAACTGCGATTACCCTGAAATCAGCAACAGGCATGTTCTGCTCTTCTGATGTGCCGATGTATGCGGCCGATGCCGTTGCCCGCCGCGCAACTTCATTACAGCAAACAGATGATGCGCAAACATTGTGTGTGAGGCTGAATAGTGCTGAAGCAGAGCGCCTTGGTGTGAGTAAAGCATCTGCTGTCACAGTGAAGCTGGCTGACAGCAGCACTGCTTTAAATCTATTTATCGATGACACCATTCCAGATGGTTCCGTCTGGATCCCGATGGCTGTTGAAGGCCATGATTTACTCGGTAATGCGTTTGCGGCGGTAAGTATTGAAGCTCTGACGACAGAGGCAATGGGCGTATGAATGAAATGATCAACAATCTGCTTAGCTTCGGCCTTGAAGTCTGGAACTGGTTCCCTGCAGACTGGCAGACTTTATTATTGATTCTCGGTAAGATCGTTCTGATTCTAGTGCCACTGATGATCTGCGTGGCTTACATTACTTATGCAGAGCGTAAGATTATAGGTTACATGCAGATTCGTATTGGGCCCAACCGTGTTGGTCCACGCGGCTGGCTGCAGCCGATTGCTGATGCCATGAAGCTTCTGTTTAAGGAAGTAATTATTCCTACCAAGTCAGATAAGTTTTTATTCCTGATCGCACCGGTTTTGTCTATTATGCCTGCATTGGCTGCCTGGGCAGTTATCCCGTTTGATCGAGGCATGGTACTGACCAATGTAAATGCGGGCCTGCTTTATGTGCTGGCGCTGACATCTATGGGCGTGTACGGTGTGATCATTGCCGGCTGGGCATCCAATTCCAAATACGCAATTTTGAGTTCTCTTCGTGTTGGTGCGCAAATCGTTGCTTATGAGATTGCCATGGGTTTCGCGCTGGTGGGTGTTATCATGGCCAGCGGCAGCCTGAACCTGGGTGACATTGTTGAAGGCCAGGCGGGTGGTATGTCAAACTGGTATATCTGGCCGTTGATGCCGTTGTTCTTTGTTTATTTTATTTCCGGTGTGGCGGAAACCAACCGTGCGCCGTTTGATGTCGCCGAAGGTGAGTCTGAAATTGTCGCCGGTTTCCATGTTGAATATTCAGGCATGGCGTTTGCGGTGTTCTTCCTGGCTGAATATGCCAATATAATATTAATTTCCTCCTTAACTTCATTGTTGTTCCTGGGCGGCTGGTTATCACCGTTTGAAGGGCTTGTCGATACAGGTAACTGGTTAGGC